>DASYKU010000012.1 GCA_035995165.1 Mycobacteriales bacterium | reverse complement strand
CGCGGCCAACCCGGCGCTGGCCGCGGTGATCGGCGGGATGAACCCGCAGCACGCGATCGTCTCCGGCGGCGGTGCGCTGCCGGCCAACAGCCAGGGCATCCCGTGGCAGGCCGGCTACATCGTGGCCAGCGGCAACCTGCTGGCCGACTTCCGCTCCAACGTGCACGCCGAGGCCCAGGGCCGGCTGCAGACCAGCCGCCTCTACACCATGACCGACGACCCGGGCGTCAAGGCGATGCTGCAGTTCAACCTGGCCCGCGACACCTTCCACCAGCAGCAGTGGCTGCTCGGCATCGAGCAGCTCAAGGCCGACGGCCTCGCGCTCGACATCGAGAACTCCAACCGCGAGGACGAGAACAAGGAGCACGACCACACCTTCTGGAACTTCTCCGAAGGCGAGGAGTCGACCCAGGGCCTGTGGGCGACCGGCACGACCGTGCACGGCCAGCAGATCGAGTACGTCGCCGAGCCGGTCGGCATCGGCGGCGACGAGGGCACCCCGCCGCCGCCGGACCCGAGGCTCTACGCCACCTACGACGGCAGCCTCGGCAAGGGCAAGCCCGGGACCGCGCCCGGCGCGCTCGCCCAAGGCGCGAAGAACGTGGTCGAGAAGGCCAAGGACGCGCTGAGCTGAGCGGGCCGGGAGCGCCGCCCCTGCAGCGGCGCTCCCGCCCGGCTCGTTCACCCAGACACGACCGGAGGTCGTCCGTGGCCGTCGATGGCCGGGGCCGCTGATGTCCAGCGCGACCCTGGATCCCGCTACGATCCCGGCGGCGCCGCCCTGGTCCGCCGCCGTTCCGACCCGGCGCGCCCGGCTGCGCCGCCTGCTCGCGCTGCTCGGGCCGGCCTTCGTGGTCTCGGTCGCGTACGTCGACCCGGGCAACTTCGCGACCAACCTCGCCGCGGGCGCCGGGCACGGCGCCCGGCTGCTCTGGGTCGTCGTGGCGGCGAACGGCATGGCGATGCTGGTGCAGTACCTGGCCGGCAAGCTCGGCCTGGCGACCGGCAGCAGCCTGCCCGAGCTCTGCCGGCAGCGGTATCCCCGGCCGGTGACCTGGGGTCTGTGGCTGCAGGCCGAGCTGGTCGCGATGGCCACCGACCTGGCCGAGTTCGTCGGGGCCGCGGTGGCGTTGAACCTGCTGTTCGGGGTCCCGCTGCTGCCGGCGGGAATCATCACCGCCGGGGTGACCTTCGCGCTGCTGTCGCTGCGCCCGCAGGGTCGTCACCGGTTCGAGGCGGTGATCATCGGCATGCTCGGGATCATCCTGGCCGGCTTCCTCTACCAGGCTTGCGCGGCCGGGTCGCCCGACCACCTGGCGGCCGGCCTGCTGCCCGGCCTGGACGGCGGCGACGGCCTGCTGCTGGCCACCGGCATCGTCGGCGCGACCGTGATGCCGCACGCCGTCTACCTGCACTCGGACCTCAGCCGCCGGTCCGCGGTCCGGACCGACCCGCGCACCGCCGTCCGGATGCACCGGGTCGACGTGGTCGTCGCCCTCGGTGTCGCCGGTGCGGTGAACGTGGCGATGCTGCTGGTCGCCGCGTCCGCGCTGCACGGCGGTGAGCCGGTCCGCACGCTGGCGGAGGCCCACGCCGGTCTGGCCGTCCACCTCGGTACGGGAGCGGCGCTGGCCTTCGCCCTGGCGCTGCTCGCGTCCGGCCTGGCCGCATCCAGCGTCGGCACGTACTCCGGCGACGTGATCATGCAGGGCTTCCTTCGCCGCTCGGTGCCGCTCGCCACCCGCCGGCTGGTCACGATGGCCCCCGCCCTGCTCGTGCTCGGCCTCGGCATCGACCCGACCCGAGCGCTCGTGCTCAGCCAGGTCTTTCTCGCCGTCGGTATCCCGTTCGCCCTCGTGCCGCTGGTCCTGCTCACCAGACGCCCGGACCTCATGGGGCTTCTTGTCAACCGGCCGTTGACCACCGCGGCCGGAGCAGCCGTCAGCGCGCTGATCATCACCCTGAACGTCGGCCTGTTGGCCGGTTTGCTGCCCTGACCGACGACTCGCTCGCCTTGGCTTCGAACGACCGATGACCTTCCCCCGGTTTCTCCGGCACCTTGATGTGCCTCGGTTCGACTGAGTCGGGTTGCTGGATGATCTTCGTCCGGTCACCCGTGGAGGCCACCGTCATGCCCCGCCGTTGTCCGCCGGAGTTCCGCCGCAAGGTTCTGGATCTGGTCGCCGTCGGTCGTCCGGTCGCGCAGGTCGCCGCCGATCTGCAGATCAGCGATCAGGTGATCTACCTGTGGCGCAGCATCTGATCGATACCGGGCAGAGCGGGTTCGTTGGCGCCAGTGTTGGTCAGGTGTATCGCGTACACGGAGAGGTGGGTCGTCCTGCTCGTGCATCAACTGGCGTTTCCGGCGCACGGGGCGGACACCCTGCGCCTCTACGAGATGTTCAGCGGCCCGCTGGAGCAGTCCCGGCCGTGGGACACCAAGGCGGTCGTCGGTGTCTTCCGGCTCCTGCAGCGCGTCTGGCGGACCGTGGTGGACGAGGCGACCGGCGTACCGCGGATCTCCGACCAGCCGGCGGACGAGGAGATCCGGCGGCAGCTGAACCGCACGATCGCGGCCGTGAACGAGGGGATGGCCGCGCTGCGGTTCAATACGGCCGTGGCCCGGCTCACCGAACTGAACAACGCGCTGACCGCCCGGTGGGGAGCGACCGGCGGGGCCCCGCGGGAGGTCGTCGAGCCGTTGCTGTTGATGCTGGCCCCACTGGCGCCGCACATTGCCGAGGAGCTCTGGTCCAGAGCGGGCCATCCGCAGTCGCTGGCCCGGGAGCCGTTCCCGGTCGCCGACCCGGCCCTGCTGGCCGCCGAGAACGTACGGCTCGCCGTGCAGGTGGACGGGAGAGTGCGGGCAACCATGGACGTGCCGGCGGGCACCGACGACGCCGGCCTCCGGACTCTGGCACTGGCCGACGACCGGGTGGCCCGTGCGGTCGGCGGCAGTCCGGTCCGGCGGGTCATCGTCGTCCGTGGCCGACTGGTCAACGTGATCACCGGCTGACGGGGTCTTGCGATGCCTCCTGCGCTGAGTGCTCCGACCGAGGACGCCCGGGTGTCCTTCCTGACCGCGATGGCCGAGTTCCGGGCCGAGGGCCGGGGGCTGCCGGGGGACCGGACCATGGTCGGTGACGAGATCCGCGACTTCTCCGGCACGTGGTCGACGCCGGAAGGCTTCCAGCGCTATGTGCGGGAGCTGCGCGGTCAGGCGTCGGAGGACTGGCCTCGCCCGGAGGGCTACGTCCCGTGTACGAACCTGTGGTGGGTCGACGGTGTGCAATACCTGGGGAGGATCGCGGTCCGGCACCGGCTCAGTCCGAGCCTGCGGAGGGCGGGCGGCCACATCGGCTACGACGTGCCGCCGTCGGCGCGGCGTCGCGGCCATGCCACCGCGATGCTTCGCAGCGTCCTTCCGGTGGCTCACGCGCTGGGCCTCGATCCCGTGCTGCTGACCTGTGACCCGGCCAATCTCGGCTCGCGCACCGTCATCGAACGCAACGGGGGCATCCTGGAGGACCAACAGGACGACCAGCTGCGCTTCTGGGTTCCGACCGGCCCGGGCCGAGCAACCCCGCCGGTCGCGCCCGGTTCAGCGTGAGCGCCGATTCCTCCCGGCGACTGCGCCGAGATGCACCAAGCAGGCGACTGCGTGAGCTGTCGAGAACACGCCGCGGGTGCCGCGGTAGATCTGACCGGGCGCCGAGATCCTGCTCGAGTGGAGTGCGGGATCGGTCACCCGCAGGCACGGCGAGCACGGCCACGATCCGTCGGCCTGCTGGGTGGCCAGCAGGTGCACGATGACCTCGCGGCGGGTCGCCGCGTCCAGGATCTCCCCGGCCGCCCGGCCGAGCAGGGCGATCTCGAGCGGCCCTGACGCGCTGGGCAGCAGGTCCAGGGCCCGCTGCGCGGCCGCGTCCGACGCGATGCCGAACCGCGTGTGCGCCCACGGGGCGTACGCGGGGGTGGCCCACCAGTACGCGGTTGTCACCCCGCCGGCCCGGGCGAGGAATCGCTCGGCCCGCTCTGCGCCCCCTGGATCCAGGCCCAGCCTTCGGACGGCGGCGAGGGCGGCGAGCGTGACGTCGGCATGCGGTGCCTGCCATCCGGTGGTCGGCCCGGCCGGCGGTGCCCGGAAGGTGGAGAATCCGCCGTCCGGTAGTTGAAAGCCGAGAAGCACGTCGGTCCAGGCGCCCGGCAGCGCGTAACCGTGTTCGGCCAGGACGAGCAGCGCCTGCGCGGTGGAGTCGGCGTCCTCCTCCACCCGGTCGTTGAATCCCCAGGCGCCTTGCCGGCACCCGCGTTCGTGGAGGAACCGGGCAGCGTCCCGGCGAACCGCTCGGGCCTGCGGCACGCCGTCCAGCACGAACGCGCAGTGCGCGGTCGTCCATGCGTCGGACAGGCCCGGTGGCAGGGCGAAGTCGCGCAGCGCGCCGTCCCGTCTCTGCCGCCGCCGCAGCTGGGCGACCCCACGTCCGACCGCCGCGCCCACGATGTCGCCTTCTGCTGCCGGTACCGCATGCGCGAGGTGGCCCGGGCGCCGCGGGAGCACGGCGGCCGCACGTTCCCATCCCGCCAGCCCCGCGGCGCGCGTACGACCGAACTGGCTCATGGTCTCCGCCGTCTCACGGCATCAGCAAGCAGCGGAGGAAGGCATGCGTCTTGGCCTCCACGTCCCCGCCCGCGCGCCGCGCTGCCTCCACCGTGGTCAGCAGAGCGGCGCGGACCTGGCCGGCGATGCCGCTCGATGCCTTCCGGGGCCGGGCGATCAGCCGCGCTCCGGTCAGCGCCCGCGGAGCGCTCGTGGCGGGAGCGAGATCCCGCTCGTGCAGGAAGGCGTTGGCCCGGCCGGCCACGAGGTCGTCGCCCAGGTCCTGCCAGTCATCGAGGAGGCCCGCGAACCGGCTGATGCCCTGGACCGTCTCGCGTACCGCCGGGCGGCGGGCGTGATCGGACACGACTCCGACGAAGGTCAGTGGAAGCAGCTTCGCGTCCCGTCGAGAGACACCCGGTCGCATCTCGCTGATGTACATCCGGGTCAGCAGCTCGTGGGCTTCCGCAAGCATCTGCGGGTCGTGCCGCCAGCGCTCGGCGACGTCACGCAGCACCACGTCCATCAGCGCGACGATCTCACCGCCTGGGCCTTCGGTGTCCAGCGGCCGTTCGACGAGCAGACGGTCCCGCAGCGCCGGTGGTGCCAGGGCGACGGTCAGCCCCCCGGCCCGGCCGTCCCGGCGGCGGTCCACCACCGAATCCACGAGCGCTACCGCCACGTTGAAGAGGCCCCCGGTGCGCAGTGCCCGCAAGTTCGCGCTGCCGTCACCGGAGGACGCGATGTCCGCCACCGCGGAGCCGAACCACGCGATCTCGCACAGGCGGCCGGCATCGCCCCGGTCCGGGTTCAGCCGGGACAGGTCGTTGAAGCCGTGCCCGGCGGCGAGCAGTTCCAACTGCTCGCCGCCGAGGCCGAGGGAGCGGGCCTCGCCCAGCCGTACTCCGTCCAGGACCTGCCGGAGAATGGCTGCTCGGCCGCCACCCCGGCAGCCGATCCGCCGCTCGATCCAGTTCCCCGTCCTCACCACGTGCTCTGTTGGAGGATCGCGGTGTCGGCGTCGACGACCCCCTGGAAGGCGAAGTCGCCGATCTGCCCGCTGATGTGCGACTCGACGGAGTCGACGATGAGCGACGCGGATTGCGGGGAGCCCTCGACGCCACCGTCGCCGAGACCGATGTCGATCTTGATGATGCCCACGGCCCAGATCTTCAGCTCTGCGTGGCTCCTGTTGCGGAACTGGGCGGACTGCGTGATCTTCTGGCCGCTGCCCTTGTAGATGTTGCTGATGCTGATCGTCCCGGGTGTCTCCACCCAGTCGGTGACGGTGTTGCCCCAGACGTTCTTGGTCTGCTGGCGGTGGTAGAGCGTGACCTCGCCGCCGATGCTGGCGTAGACGAACCAGTTGCTCTTCCAGGCGTGCAGCTCTGCCTTCCACTGCCCGTCCTTGCTCACGAGGGTCAGGTGATTCGACACGATGACTCCTTCCCGTTGTGGCCGTGCGCGGTCGGGGCGGGCCCGGCGCACAGCGCCGTCCCGCCCCTCCGCGGTCCCTCAGGCCGTGACCTCGTAGGTCAGCGTGTAGTCGGCGTCGTCCTCGACGAACTTGTACTCGATCTCGCCCTGACCGACCTGGTTCTTGCCCGCGTAGAAGCGGCCGAGCAGATCGTCGTCGTCCGGGGAGTCGTCGTCGAAGAGCTCGACCCGGGCCCGGGTACCGAAGTCGATGACCGGAACGGCGGCCAGGTCGGCGGTGTCGCCGTCGTTCAGGCCGGGGTTCTCCGCTCCCCACAGCTTCACACCGTTGACGAGCAGGTAGGGCTCGTCCTCGCCGGTGTTGTCCTCGGTGGTCGAGCAGAACAGGGAAATCAGCCGCAGTTTCATGGTGCTCCTCCAGTGGGATGCCTGCGTGGATGCGGCTCCTAGGAGGGATTGGGCGAACTTCTAGTACACCTGGTGCCGCCGATCTCCCCGAACCCGCCCCATCGGGCAGCGGAGCTGGTTCCGCCCGCAGCCACTGGTCGCCGCCGCGGGACCGACGCCGGTCGCGTCCACCTTCCGTGGACGTGGGCTTCGACGGCATCTGGGCCGGCCTGGACGAGCGGGTCTCGACCGGGCAGGTCCCCGGGTACGTCGCGGCGGTACGGATCGGCGGACGCACCGCGGTCCGGGTCGGCGGCCGCTTCGCGGTCGAACCGGACAGCGCGCCGATGGCCGGTTCAGCGGCGGGGATCGGCACTCCGCAGTGTCCGGAAGGGCAGCAACCTCGATGTGGCACTGCGCATCTGGCTGGTGTGGGGGTGGGCCGTGGAGCGTCCGCCGGCAGGGGAGGACAGCATGAGGACCAGGAGCTGGGCCACGCTGGTGGGGTTGTCGGCGGTGGTGGCGGCCGGCTGCACGAGCGGGAGTGGGACGGCGGCGTCGCACGGGGACCGTGCCGCCGGGTCGACGGGCGGGAGTTCCGAGGTGCCGATATCGGGCACCAGCACGGCGCCGGGCGGCGGCGAGCTCGGGGCGCCGCCCGCCGTGCGGGTCGCGCCGGCCACGCCGGCCGATACGAGCCGGCGGCCGGTGATCGGCCGAGTAGGGGCCACCCCGGCGCTGATCTGTGACTCGGTGTGTCACCTGCCGGCCGGCGCCGGCTCGCTGGTCCTGCACGTCGAGGTCACCGGCGCCCGGCAGGCGGAGTTCTTCCAGGTGCCCACCGGCACGAACACGGCCGGCCTGCGCCGCTCGATCGGGGTGGATCGCGACGGCCGCGGTGGTTGGTCGGTGCGGTGGGCGTACCAGGACCAGCCGCTGCTGGCGCACGTCACTGTCGTGGTCCGCGGGCCGGGCGGGACCGCGGAGGCGCTCGCGTTCACGGTCACCCATCCCGAGCCGGAGCCGGCGGCACCCGTCGGCGGCACGCTGGTCCGGGACTGGTCGACCGACCCGGTGAGTTCACCGGTGGACATCATCGGCGCCACCCTGGTGTCGGTCCGCAGCAGTGCGCGTGCCGGCTTCGACCGGATCGTCTGGGAGTTCCGGGGTGGGCTGCCCGGCTACGACATCGGGTACGGCGAGGCGCACATCGACGCGGGCGGCCGCGTCCGGTCACCGCTCGGCGATGCGGACCTCCCCGTGACCTTCAGCGCGGCGACCGCACACGACCAGGCCGGTCGGGCGACGGTGCCGGACCCGAACGGCGGCGGCCTGCCGGTCCTGCGTGAGTACCGGATAGTCGGCGACTACCACGGTTACGTCTTCTACGCCCTCGGGCTACTGCGTACCGTGCCGTTCCGCGTGTACGAGCTCAGCGGCCCCGACCGGCTGGTCGTCGATTTCGCCCGACGCTAGTCATCTGGATGTGCTACCGGCCCGGTCGACCGAAGCCGGTAGCACGTTCTGCCGATCCTGGGATATCGGCCCGGGTGACGCGAACGGCTGGCACCCGTGATGACGCCGGCGGCGACGGCCGCCCGGTTGACGAGGGTCTTCATGGTGATGTGGCCGGACGCGGACCGGTCCGAGGGATTCACAATCTTCGATCGGCTTTGGGTCAGAACCGGATCCACGGGAATGATGGCGCCGTGGGTATGAACCGGTTTCTCAGGATGGCCGTCGCGGCGGTGGCGATCTCGGCCGCCGTCGCGGCCTGCTCGCACGGGGAAGATTCCGGCTCTGCCGGCGCATCGGCCGGGGCCGGCCGGATCACGGTCCAGAATTTCGTGTTCACCTCCCCGGTCACGGTCACGCCCGGCGCCACGATCACCGTCACCAACAAGGACCCCGTGGACCACAACGTGATCTCCGACGACGCGGGCCTGTTCGAGACCCCCGCCATCCAGCACGACAAGAGCGTCACCTTCACCGCGCCGACCGCGCCCGGCACCTACAAGTTCAGCTGCACCTTCCACCCGCAGATGAAAAGCATCGGCACGCTCATCGTCCAGGGCTGAAATCAGCCATCGCGCACCGGCCCAGGTGGGCCACGGCACCGCCTGACGGCTCGGGCGGGACCGTTCGCAGCGCCATGCCGCATCGGTGCTGCCGCCGGGGCCGGCGCCCAGCGCGGCGCGGCGCGGCGCCGGCACCATAGGCTCAGCGTCGGCCGAGGCGTCGTTCTCCGCTCGAACCGGGCTGGTACGCGATGCCGTAGTGCTCGAACAGCTCCGGCTCCTGGGCCGCGGTCAGCGCTCCGTCGGTGTCGATCGTGAGCGCGTCCTTCACCGTCTTCTTCTCCACCATCACCCGGAGGTGGCTCGGCGAGACGCGCGCTCCGGCCAGCGGTACGAAGGTCAGCCGGTGCCGGCCGACGATGCCTATCTGGATGGAGGCGAAGGTCGGCTGCTGGGTCGCCGTGTCGTAGTAGAGACCCTCCAACGTCCCGATCTTGCTCCCATCGCGGTCCACCACGGTGCTGCCCTGCCAGTCCCGGATGTCGTCCGCCTCGAACACAGGTTGTCTCCTCCCGACGGGATCTCGCCGCCGTCCAGCGTGCCCGATGCGCTGCCGGCCGAACCTCCGGCGCCTGCCGCCGCGCGGAGCCGCGACGGCCGGCCGCGGCCGGCTCTGGGCATCGGGCGAGGTGACGGCGACCGGGCTGGCGCTGTGGGCGTACGCCGGTGGTCCGTGGGAGCCGCTGTCCCGAGTCCCGTTCAGGCCGGACCAGCAGCCCCGATCACTCCCGCAGTAGCTGCTGGCCGCCGTCGACGTCGAAGGTCGCGCCGGTCAGCGCGGTGTTGGTCATCAGGTGGAGGGCGAGCGCGGCCACGTCCTGCGGTCCGACCACCCGGCGGATCGGCAGGGTGGCGCGCAGCTGGTCGCGCCGGTTCTCGAGCTCGTCGCCGAGGATGCGGGCCGACAGCGGCGTGTCGACGAAGCCGGCCGCGATGGCGTTGGCCCGCAGCGGCGCGAGCTCGAGCGCCACGTTGGCCGTGATCGCGGACAGCGCCGCCGTACCGATGGCGGCGACGACGATGCCCACGGCCGGCCGCCGGGCCCCGGTGCCGGTGATGAACGTCAGCGAGCCGCCGGGACGGACCCGCCCGACGCACTCCCGCGCGATCCGCAGCGACCCGACCAGGTGCTCGCCGAGGTTGCGCCCCACCTCGTCGAGGTCCAGCTCGGCGATGGGCCCGTAGGCCGGGCCGCCGCCGGAGACCAGGACGTGGTCGATCTGTCCGGGCAGGCCGGCGAAGAAGCTTGCCTGCCCGGCGGCGTCGGCCAGGTCGAGCGTGGCCGTGCTCAGCGCGCCGACGTCCGCGGCGGCCCGCGCGAGCCGGTCGGGGTCCCGGCCGGTGAGGACGACCTGGGCCCCGGCCGTACGGGCCAGGCGGGCCGTCTCCAGCCCGATGCCGGAGCTGCCGCCGAGCACGACGACCGTCTGGCCGGCGAGGGCGCCGGTGCCGGTCGGGGACGGGGCTGTCTGGGTCATGATGATGTCCTTCCGGTTCAGTGCGCGGCGGCCGGTTGCGGTGCGGCGCAGCCGTGGATCCGCGGGGTGGCCGCGGCGAGGGGGAGCGCGGCGCCGCCGCCGGAGACGAACAGCGCGGCGATGACGGCCGACAGGACGCTGAGGCCGGTCATCACGAGCATCGCGGTCCGGTAGTTGTCCGCGAGCGGCTGGGCGAGGTCGCGGGAGCCGCCGACCCCGAGCAGCACGGGGACGAGGGCGATCAGGACGACGCCGCCGAACCGGGAGGCGGCGTCGTTGATCGCCGAGGCCTCACCGAGATCGCTGTCGTCCACGGCCGCGAGGACACCGGCGGTGAGCGGGGCGACGGTCAGCCCGATCCCCAGCCCCCACAGCAGCGCGCCGGGCAGGATCGCCTGCACGTACGGCTGGCCCGGGCTGGCCGTCGACAGCAAGCCGAACCCGGCGGCCACGACGAGGATGCCCGCGGTCATCGGCCAGCGGGTGCCGAACCGGGCCACCAGCCCGCCGACGAGCGGGGAGACGAGGAGGAACACGGCCGACTCCGGGATCAGCGCGGCGCCCGCGGCCGACGCGCTGTAGCCGAGCCGCAGCTCGCACTGCAGGACGACCAGGTAGCCGGCGGCGGCCAGCGCGCCGTAGAACAGCACGGTCGCCAGGTTGATCGCGTCGAACTGCCGGGATCGGAACAGCGCGGTCCGCAGCATCGGCCGGCGCCGCCGCTGCTCGACCGGGACCAGCGCGGCCAGGCAGGCCAGCCCGAGCAGGCCGGTGCTCAGCACCGGGACCGCGGTCCAGCCGGCGTCCGGTGCGGCGGTGAGCGCGTAGATCACCCCACCCAGCCCGATCACCGCGAGCCCGGCCCCGACGACGTCGACCGACAGCGGCCGGCGCGGCCCGACGTCCTCGGGGACCCGCCGCAGCACCGCCACCGCGCCCAGGATGAGCGGCAGGTTGAGCAGGAACACGTAGCGCCAGGAGGCGTGGTCGACGATCCAGCCCCCGCCGTACGGGCCGAGGGTGGTGCCGAGGGTGGAGATGCCGGCCCAGATGCCGATGCCCCGGGCCCGGTCCGGCGGCCGCAGCGTGCCGTTGAGCAGGGCGAGCGCGCTGGGTACGACGAGCGCGCCGCCGATCCCCTGCACCAGCCGGGCCGCGATCAGCGCCTCCACGTTCGGCGCGGCGGCACAGGCCAGCGAGGCGATGAGCATGACCAGCAGCCCGGCGACGAGCAGCCGGCGCCGGCCGAAGTGGTCGGCCAGCGCGCCGGCCAGCAGCAGCAGCGACGCGACGGTCACCAGGTAGCCGGTCAGCACCCACTGCAGCTGCGCGACCCCCGCGTCCAGGTCGCGGCCGATGGCCGGGATCGCGACGTTGATCATGTACGCGTCGAGGAAGCCCACGCTCGACGCCAGCACGGTCGCGGCCACCAGCGCCACCCCGACGGGGCTGCGCAGCGGTACGCCCGGAACCTGCGTCCGTTCCTGGTCCGTGGTCATACGGCTCTGCCTCCCGCGGTTCGACCGGGTCCCACCATCGGGGCGGACGCGGCGGGCTCGCGCCCGTGAGGGGCACTGGCCCGGGGGCGACCAGGGTGAGTCCCTGGTTCGACCCGGGCCGGACCGGCGCCACGGTGTCGGCGTCAGGCCCGCACGAGCCCAGGGAGACCGCAATGGACATGAAGCTCGAGGTCGTCGTCGTCCCCGTGTCGGACGTGGACCGGGCGGTGCAGTTCTACAAGGGCCTCGGCTGGCGGCTGGACGCGGACTTCGCCACCGACGAGAAGTTCCGGGTCGTGCAGATGACGCCGCCGGGATCGCCGGCGTCGGTCATCTTCGGCACGGACGTCACCGAGCAGGCGCCGGGGTCGGCCCGGGGGCTGCAGCTGGTCGTCGACGACATCGAGGCGGCGCGGCAGGAGCTGGTGGGCCGCGGTGCCCCGGCCGGCGAGGTGTTCCACGACGCGGGCGGCGTCTTCCATCACGCCGGGACCGAGAACCGGGTGGCCGGCCGGGACCCGCAGGGGCGTAGCTACTGCTCGTTCCTGTCCTTCGACGACCCGGACGGCAACGGCTGGATCCTGCAGGAGATCACCACGCGGCTGCCCGGTCGTGTCGACCCGGCCGCCACCAGCTTCGCCTCGGCCGCCGACCTCGCGGCCGCGCTGCGCCGGGCCGCCGCGGCGCACGGCGAGCACGAGGCCCGCATCGGCCAGGCCGACCCGGACTGGCCCTCCTGGTACGCCGAGTACATGGTCCGCGAGCAGGCCGGGATCGAGCTGCCGGAATGACCGGCGACTACGACGTCATCGTCGTCGGGGCGGGCGCCCCGGGCGAGCACTGCGCCGCGGCGCTGGCGGCCGGCGGCCTGCGCGTCGCGGTCGTCGAACGGGAGCTGCTCGGCGGCGAGTGCTCGTACTGGGCCTGCATCCCGTCCAAGACCCTGCTGCGGCCGGGCGAGGCGCTGGCCGAGGCCCGGGACGCACCCGGCGCCCGGGAGGCGATCACCGGGCCGCTGGACGTCCGGGCCGTCCTGGCCTGGCGCGACTTCATGGTCTCCGACTACGACGACGCCGGCCAGGTCGAGTGGGCCCGGCACGCCGGGATCGAGGTGCTGCGCGGCCGGGGCGCGTTGGCCGGCCCGCACCGGGTCGCGGTCGAGGACCGTACGTACGCCGCCGAGCACGTCGTCGTCGCCACCGGTGCCGACCCGATCGTCCCGCCCGTACCGGGGTTGGCGGACCTGCCCGGCGTGTGGACCAACCGGGACGTCACCGGCCTGACCGAGGTGCCGGACCGGCTGGTCGTCCTCGGCGGCGGCGCCACCGGCGTCGAGATGAGCCAGGCGCTGGCCCGGATGGGTTCGGCGGTGATCCTCGTCGAGCGGGGCGACCAGCTGCTGGCCCGGGAGCCCCGGCCGCTCGGCGAGGCGATCGCCACGGCCCTGGCCGCGGACGGGGTGGACGTCCGGGTCGGCGCGGGGGCGGAACGCGCGCGCCTCGACGGCGGCGAGTACGCGCTCGACCTCACCGACGGCTCCCAGGTCCGCGGCGACCGGCTGCTGGTCGCCGCGGGGCGACGGCCCCGGGTCGCGGGCATCGGCCTGGAGACCGTCGGCATCACCCCCGACCCGCACGGCATCCCCGTCGACGACCGGCTCTCGGCCGGCCCCGGACTCTGGGCGGTCGGGGACGTCACCGGTCTGTGGCAGCTGACCCACGTCGGCGAGTACCAGGGCCGGGTGGTCGCCTCGAACATCCTCGGCCACCCCCGCAGCGCGCACTACGAGGCGGTGCCCCGCGTCGTCTACTGCACCCCGCAGGCGGCCTCGGTCGGCCGCACGGACGGCGCGTACACGGCCACGATCCCGTTGTCCGGCGTGCCGCGGACCGCGACCTACACCCGCGCGTACGACAGCGAGCCGGGGTTCCTGACGCTGGTCTCGGACGGCGAGGTCCTGCTCGGGGCGTACGCGGTCGGGCCGGAGGCGGGGGAGTGGCTGCAGCAGGCCACCCTGGCCGTCCGGGCCCGGGTGCCGCTGCCGGTGCTGCTGGACGTGATCCAGCCCTTCCCGACGTTCTCCGAGGCGTTCCTGCAGGCGCTGCGCGAGCTCGACCGCCAGGTCAGCGGCGTACCCCGGACCACGGCGCCGGTCGGCTAGGTCCCGGCCATGACCGACAGGCCACTGGCCGGTGCCACCGCCCTCGTCACCGGGGCCAGCACCGGCATCGGCGCGGCGACCGCGCGCCGGCTCGCGGCGGAGGGAGCGGTGCTCGCGCTCGTCGCGCGGCGCCGGGACCGGCTCGACCGGCTGGTGTCCTCGCTGGGCGGCGCGGCGTGCGCGATCGAGGCCGACCTCACCACGCCCGAGCACGCGGAGGGCGCCGTGCAGGAGGCGCGGGACCGGCTGGGCCGGCTGGACGTCCTGGTCAACAACGCGGGCGTCATGCTGCTCGGCACCGCGCTGCACGCCCGGCTGGCCGAGTGGGACCGGATGGTCGAGCTCAACGTGTCGGCCCTCCTGCACGTCACCCACGCCGCCGTCCCGTACCTGATCGACGCGGCCGCCACGGCCGCGCGCGGGGTCGCCGACATCGTCAACGTCAGCTCCACCGCCGGGCGGGTCGCGCGGCCGGCGAGCAGCGTCTACGCCTTCACCAGGCACGGCCTCACCGGCTTCACCGAGTCGCTGCGGCAGGAACTGCTCGCCGAGCACGTCCGGGTCGGCGTCGTCGAGCCGGGCGCCGTCGACACCGGGCAGCTCCCCGGCATCGGCCCGGACGCGGCCCGCCGGCAGGTCGGCGACATCGAGCCGCTCCGGGCGTCGGACATCGCCGACGCCATCGCCTACATCGTCACCCGCGACCGGCGCGTCGCGGTGAACGAGATCCTCGTCCGCGCCTCCGACCAGACCTGGTAGGCCACCATGCGAACCGACATCCGACCCGGCGGCGTCTTCCCCGACTACGCCCTGCCCGACCACACCGGCGTCGTCCGGACGCTGTCCGAGCTGCAGGGCCGGGACCCGCTGGTCCTCCTGCTCTCCCGCGGCCACTACTGCCCGAAGGAGCATCAGCAGCACCTGGATCTGGTGGCGTTCCAGTCCAAGCTGGCCGTTGCGTACACGCAGCTGGTCACGATCTCCACCGACGCCCACCACGAGCTGCAGGAGTTCCGGGCGTCCGTCGGGGCACAGTGGCCCTTCCTCTCCGATCCGGGACGGATCATCCAGAAGGACCTCGACCTCCAGGAGTACACCGACCCGGAGCACGACCCGATGGTCCCGCACACCCTGGTGCTCAAGCCCGGCCTCGTGATCCACAGCGTCTACAACGGCTACTGGTTCTGGGGCCGGCCGTCGGTCGACGAGCTCTGGCTCGATCTGCGCGCGGCGACGCGGGAGATCCGGCCGGACTGGGACCTGGACGCACCGGGCCTGCGCGAGGCCTGGACCTCCGGCGACCGCTCCTCGTTCCACGGCTGGGACCGGCGCCCGCCCTCCTAATATAGTGTCTCGTAAATGGCAACGGGACAACGACCCTGTTCGCCGCGCTGAACGTGCTGACCGGAGTGATGATCGGCCAATGTCTTCCCCGGTGAGGTGCAGTGGCGGCGCGGCATGGCATGGGCATTTGAACAGGCCATGGGCCTCGTTTGGTACTACGAGGTCAGTAATCCGCTGGTGAGTCTGTGGGGGCGGCGCCGCACGCTGGATCGCCTACTTCATGAGGGCGGGGAGGTGTAAGCACAGCCGGAGGCACGAAGGCGACTTCGGGAATGCGAAGCACCGTCGATTCGCACCCGCACGACGACACGGTGTGAGGCTCACCCGTCCGACGAACTCGTCCCTCCAGGTGATCAGGTAGTCCACCTCACCCGCCTGCTCCATCGCGAACCGTCCCAGATGGTGACGGCCATCCAGCAGCCGGGTCACTGCCTCTGGCGGGTTAGTAAACCCGTGTCGCCGCAGGCCCCCGACGAATAGGCTCGCGCTCATGACCGACGGCGACTGGAGGGATGGCGGGTTCACGCAGCGTCGGCCCTCCGTGGAGACTCTCGCCTGGGTTGCGGCGTCGATGGGTCGGGGCAGTCGCGTCGTTGGCTATCGCCGATTGACCGGTGGCGTCTGCTCCGCCGTGAATCGGCTGACTGTCGAGCGACGTGGAATGCGGACGTTCGTCGTACTGCGGCAGTACCCGGATGGGCTTGGCCTGCAGGGGAGCTTGGAGAAGGAGATCGCCAACCTTGGTGTGGTGGCGGGAAGCGGGCTCCCGGTTCCGAGCATCCTGGCTACTGATGTTGCTGGTGCTTCGACGGGGGGCACGCCATCGTTGCTGATGACACGGTTGCAGGGGCATGTTCACCTCAATCCGGCGGAACCTCGGTCGTGGCTGACGAGGATCGCGGAGATTGCTGTAAGGCTGCATTCGCTCGATCTCCCCGCGAAGACGTTCAAACCTTGGAGCGATTCTTGGATCGCTCCCCGCGACGGGTTTCAGGTGCCGGTCGGCGCACAGAAGGCGACTGTGTGGAAGGCGGCGTTTGGTGTCATGGGGGCGCCGCCGCCGAAGGACGCTGCCGTCTTTCTGCACGGCGATTTCCTGCCGGTCAACCTGCTGTGGTCGCGCGGCAGGATTACTGGGCTGACCGACTGGAACGGCATCCATCGGGGCCCGCGCGCGATTGACGTCGGGCACTGTCGGCGGTACTTGGCGGCGCTCTACTCGCCCGAGTGGTCGGAGCAGCTTCGGTCGCTCTATGAGTCGATCGCCGGGGTGACTATCGATCCGTGGTGGGACCTGTATGCCCTGCT
>DASYKU010000011.1 GCA_035995165.1 Mycobacteriales bacterium | reverse complement strand
GGCCGGCTGGTCGTCTCCGGCAGCGGTGCCGAGTTCGTCTCCACCCCGCGGTACGCGGTGATCGCCTCGCCCGGGCAGGCGGTCACCCTGCGGTGGCGGCCGGACACCGCGGCCATGGTGTTCCGGATCGACCGCAAGGCGCTGGAGGCCGCGCTGGTCGACCTGACCGACGAACCGGTCGAGGAGCCGCTGCGGTTCCAGGTCCGGATGGACGTCACCGGGCGGCTGGCCCGCAGCTGGCTGACCACGGCGATGTTCCTGGCCGCGGCGGCGGACCACCCCGGCGGCCTGCTGGACAACGCGCTCGTCGCGGCCGACCTGGAGCGGATGCTGCTGCGCGGGCTGCTGCTGCTGTGCCAGCCGCACACGCACACGGCCGCGATCGCCCCGGACGGCGCGGAGCCGGACCTGCCCCGGCACGCGGCCGCGGCGGTGGCGCTGATGGACGCCGCCCCGGACCGGCCGGTTCGCCCGCGACTACCGCTCCCGGTACGGGGAGTCGCCCTCGGAGACGCTGCGCCGAGGCTGACGTTCACAGCGAACACCTGGCTCGTGTACAGCGGACGGCTCGATTCGGGGAGTTCTGTCGGTGTCACGACGACGGGGACGCCTCTACGAGTGGACGTGAGATGAACGAGAGCCGGGACGAGACTCCAGAACCCATCCAGCCGGCCTGGCACCCGACCCAGCCGACCCACCCCACCAGCCGGCCGGCCGAGCCGGACCGGCCGGCGGCCGAGCCGGACCGGCCGGCGGCCGAGCAGGTCCGGCCCGCCGAGCCGACGATCCCGGCCTCCCAGGCCGGGTCGGCCGACCCCACGGCGCCGGCCCAGCCGGGCGCGGTCCAGCGTGAGGCGGCCGAGCCGACCGCGCTGGCCCAGCCGGGCGCGGTCCAGGGCCAGGCCGCCGAGCCGACCGCACCGGACGAACCGCAGTACAGGGCTCAGCCGGAGTACACGGCTCGGCACGCGGAGGACATCCATCCCAGGCTGGCATCGACGACGCCGCAGGCCGACGCCGAGCAGGCCGGAGCGATGCCGGCCGGGCCGCCCACGTGGAGCGGGCAGCCGCCGGCGGGGTGGTCCGGGCCGTACGCCGGGCCGGGTCCGTGGGCGGGCCAGCCGGTCACGGCACCGCCGAAGCGGCGCCGCGGCACCACCGCCGCGATCGCCGGCACCCTCGCCCTCGCCGTCGGCTTCGGCGGCATCGTCATCGGCCGCGACCTCGGCGGCTCCCAGACCGTCGCCGGCAGCGGCACGTCCTCGGCCGGCTCCGCGACGACGGGCCAGTTCGGCACCGGCGGCGGCAACGGCCCGTTCGGCGGCTTCGGCACCAACGGCGGCACCGACGGCGGCACCGGCACCGGGTCCGGCACCGGGACGAGCACGACCCGCGCCGCGACGACCGCCGAGTCCGCCGGCGTCGTCGACATCACCACCGTCCTCAGCTACGGCACCGCCGAGGCCGCCGGCACCGGAATCGTGCTCACCTCGAACGGCGAGATCCTCACCAACAACCACGTCGTCGACGAGGCCACCAAGATCACCGTGACCGTGGTCAGCACCGGCAGGTCGTACACGGCCACGGTCGTCGGCACCGACGCGACCGACGACGTCGCGGTCCTGCAGCTGTCCGGCGCCTCCGGCCTCACCACCGCCACGCTCTCGACCGACACCGCGGCCGTCGGCGACGCGGTCACCGCGGTCGGCAACGCCGGCGGCACCGGCGGTACGCCGACCGCCGCGGAAGGCTCGATCACCGCGCTGAACCAGAGCATCACCGCCAGCGACGAGACCGGCACGGACTCCGAGCAGCTGACCGGCCTCATCCAGGTCGACGCCGCGGTCCAGGCCGGCGACTCCGGCGGCCCGCTCTACTCCGACGGTGCGGTGATCGGCATCGACACCGCCGCCTCCTCCAGCGGCCAGACCGTCGGCTTCGCGATCCCGATCGCGACCGCGCTGGCGATCGCGGACCGGATCGAGTCGGGTGAGTCCAGCGCGACGATCACCCAGGGCACGCCGGCCTTCCTCGGCGTCGAGCTCGCGAACGGGACGACCGGCGCGACGATCTCCGGCACCGTCAGCGATTCCCCCGCGGCGAAGGCGGGCCTGGCCGAGGGCGACACCATCACCGCCGTCGACGGGTCCACCGTGGACAGCTCGACCGCGCTCTCCGCGGCGCTGGCCAAGCACGCCGTGGGCGACCAGGTCCGGCTCACCTGGACCGACACCAGCGGCACGTCGCACACCGCGACCGTGACGCTGATCGCCGGCCCGGCCGACTGACCGGCCGCGCCGCCGGCGACCGGGCCGGCGGTGCCGGTCGAGAGAGCCGGGCCCACGACCCGCCGCCCCCGCACCGGGGGCGGCGGGTTGCCGCGTCTCCGGCGGCGTACGCCGTGCGGCCGGCGAAGAGGGAGGAACCCATCGTTCGGCCCGGCAAGGGGCGGAAAGTCCCGTCCCCACGTGCGGGATGGGGCGCCCGGCTGGCCCGCCTGGAGGAGTTCGAGGCGGCCCGGGCCTGCTCCATCCTGGTCGGGATCGGGGTGCCGCCCCGGTTGCTGCCGCCGGAGCGGGTCCCGCCCACGCCGGACCCCCGCCCGGCAACCCCCTAGGCGGGCCCGTTCTCCCGCCGGCTCAGGCGGCCCGCTCAGGCGGCCCGCTCAGGCGGCCTGGAAGGAGCGCTTGGACAGGCCCATCGCGTACCCGTCGATAGCGGTGGTCGGCGCCGCCCCGGGGTCGGTCGCCGCGCCCAGGGTGACGAACAGCGGGGTGAAGTGCTCGACCGTCGGGTGCGCGTACGGCATCCCCGGGGCATTGGCGCGGAAGCCGGCCAGCTCGTCCACGTCGCCGCGGGCCAGCGCCTCGGCGGCCCAGTCGTCGAAGTGCCGGGACCAGCCCGGGACGACGTCCGGCCGGTTCCAGTCCAGGTACGGCAGCCCGTGGGTCATGAAGCCGGACCCGATCACCAGCACGCCCTCGGCCCGCAGGTCCCGCAGCCGCCGGCCGAGGTCCAGCAGCGAGCCGCTGTCATGGGTCGGGATGCTCAGCTGCAGCACCGGCACGTCGGCGTCCGGGTACATGATCTTCAGCGGCACCCAGGCGCCGTGGTCGAGCCCGCGGCTGCGGTGCTCGTGCACGTCCTGCGGGAGCGCCGCGACGATCTGCTTGGCCAGCGCGGAGGCGTCCGGGGTGTCGTAGCGCATCCGGTAGTACATCGGCGCGAAGCCGCCGAAGTCGTAGACCAGCTCGGCACCGGGCCTGGCGCTGCTGATCGACAGCGGCGCGGCCTCCCAGTGCGCGGAGACGATCAGGATCGACTTCGGCTTCGGCAGCGACCGGGACCAGTCGTGCAGCTCCCGCATCCAGACCGCGTCCTCGAACGTCGGCGGCGCGCCGTGCGAGATGTAGAGGCTCGGCAGCGCACCGTCCTCGGGCGTCCACGCCCGATGCGGCCCCAACGTCGCGACGCGCTCCAGATGCTCGGCGAACGGATGGGTGCTCATGCCGACACCGTACGGCGATATGATTGAGACTTCAACTAAATGGCTTCGGTGTTTCACTACACGCGTGACCGATCCTCGTTCGAGCACCGTCGACGACGTCCTGCGCCGGAGTGCGGGGCGGACGCCGGACCGGGTGGCGCTGGTGTTCGGCGACCGCTCCTGGACGTACGCGGAGCTGGACGCGGGCGTGTCCCGGGCGGCCGGGCACCTGCTGTCGCTGGGGCTCTCGCGCGGGGACCGGGTGGCGACGGTGGGGGCCAACTCCGACGCGTACCTGCTGGCGTTCCTGGGCTGTGCCCGGGCCGGCCTGGTGCACGTGCCGGTCAATCACGCGCTCACCGGCGGCGAGCTGTCCTACCTGCTGGCGCAGTCGGGCAGCCGGGTCGCGCTGGTCGACCCGGCGCTGCGGGACACGGTCGAGGCGGTCCGGGGTGAGACCGCGCTGGAGCGGGTGCTCCCGCTGCACGGCGCCGACGACGCCGTGCTGGGCGCCTGGAGCGCGGGCGTGGTGCCGGAGATCGACATGGGCACCGCCGACACCGACCTGGTGCAGCTGCTCTACACCTCGGGCACCACGTCGAAGCCCAAGGGCGCGATGATGACCCACCGCGCGCTCGTGCATGAGTACGTCTCGACCATCCACGCGCTGGACCTCGCCGAGGACGACGACCCGCTGATCTGCATGCCGCTCTACCACTCGGCCGGGATGCACGTGTTCGCGCTGCCGCACCTGGCGACCGGGGCGACGATCCGGCTGCTGGCCCGGCCGGACGTGCCGGAGATCCTGCGGCTGGTCGAGGCCGAGGGGATCGGCTCGCTGTTCCTGGCCCCTACCGTCTGGGTGCCACTGTCCAATGCGGACGACTTCGCCACCCGGGACCTGTCCGCGCTGCGCAAGGCGTACTACGGCGCGTCGATCATGCCGGTGCCGGTGCTGCAGCGGATCCAGAAGCGGCTGCCGGACCTGGCCTTCTACAACTGCTTCGGGCAGTCGGAGATCGCGCCGCTGGCGACCGTGCTGCGGCCGGAGGAGCACGCCGAGCGGCCCGAGTCCTGCGGCCGGCCGGTGCTGTTCGTGGAGATCCGGGTGGTCGACGACGACGGCGCCGACGTCGGGCCGGACCTGCCGGGCGAGCTGCTCTACCGGTCCCCGCAGCTGTGCAGCGGCTACTGGCAGGACGAGGCCGCGACCGCGGAGGCGTTCCGGGACGGCTGGTTCCACTCGGGCGACCTGGTCCGCCGGGACGCCGCCGGGTACGTGACGGTGGTCGACCGGATCAAGGACGTCATCAACACCGGCGGCGTGCTGGTCGCCTCGCGCGAGGTCGAGGACGCGCTCTACACGCACCCCGCGGTGGCCGAGGTCGCGGTCATCGCCACCCCGGACGACCGCTGGATCGAGGCCGTCACCGCGGTGGTGGTGCTGCGTGGCGGCGAGAACGCCGACGAGGCCGGGCTGATCGCGCACGCCCGGACGACGCTGGCCCCGTTCAAGGTGCCGAAGCGGGTGCACTTCGTCGCGGAGCTGCCCCGCAACCAGAGCGGCAAGCTGCTCAAGCGGGTGCTGCGGGGCCAGCTCTAGTCCGGGTCGGTCGCCTCCTCGGCCGGGCCCGGACGGGGCGCGGGCGCCCGCCAGAACGTCACCAGCTGCGCGGCCGCGCCGGCCAGGCCGAGGCCGGCGGCGAGCGTGGCCCGGCGCGGGCCGGTCCCCCAGTCGTCCAGGCCGAGCGCGCGGTCGACGCTGAACCGGCCCGGGCCGAGCGCGGCCAGCGCGACCGAGGCGGCGGCGAGGTTGCCGACGTACTCGTAGCCCTCGTCGACGACGAAGAACCCGTTCGGCCGGTGCACGGTGTGCCCGGCGACCGCCATCGTGCCGACCACCACCGAGGCCGCGACCGGGGTGGCCGCGCCGGCCAGCAGCGCGGTCCCGGCCCCGATCTCGACCACCGCGCTGGTCACCGCCTGCATCCGCGGCTGCCGGAACCCGATCGAGCCGAACCAGCCCGCGGTGCCGGCCAGCGTCCGGCCGTGCCGCAGACCGTGCGCGATCATGGTGCCGCCGAGCGCGGCCCGCAGCAGCAGCCGGGCGACGTCGACTCCCGCGGAGGTCTTCATGAGGGGACCTAGAACCGGTAGCGGGTCTGGCTGTACGGGTCCTTGCCGAAGGCGAAGACCACGCTCGGCGCGACCCGGTACACCAGGGCCGCGCCGGGACCGTGGCGGAACTGGCCGTCGGCGACCTCGAAGTGCCACTCCTCGCCGTACTTCGCGAGGAAGGCCTCGGCGATCCGGTGCAGCTCGGCGTCGTCGCTGACGTGGACCGCGTTCCCCTCCAGCACCACGTCGGTGCCGCTGTGCAGCGCGTTCGTGCCGGTGGTGAGCACGACGGCGGGGTTCGCGGCCAGGTTGCGGCCCTTGCGCTCGTCGGCGCCGGTGCAGAAGTGCAGCGCGTCGTCGAGCCAGGCCGCGACCAGCGGGGTGACATGTGGGTGGCCGTCCGGGCGGACCGTGGTCACCCAGAACAGCGGAGCCGTCGCCAGCAGCTGCTCGGTCAGCTCCCAGGGCATCGACGTCGCCTCGGGCTCGCCGTAGCGCATGTCCTGTTCGGTGGTCGGCATCCGGGAACCCTAGTCGGTGATCCGGATCCGCACCGCGCGGAACAGGCCCGGAGTGGACTGCAGCACCTTCAGCCGCGGATCCGGTACGTCCAGGCGCGCCTCGACCACCAGCGGCCGCAGCGGCGCCAGCCGGGTGTCGGCGAGCACGTCGTCGACGGCCCGCCGGTCGCCGCCGAGCACCACGGCGTCCAAAGTGGACGCTGCCGGGACGAGCACGGCCGCGGCGGTGTCGGCGGCCGCGCCCAGCGCGACCCGGACCTGACCCTCGCGGCGGCGGGCGAACCGCTGCTGGGACTGGCCGCCCGCGGCGCTGCGCCCGTGCACCTGGCGGGAGCCGACCTTGGACGCGGTCAACCGGGTGCCGACGAAGACGCCGGTGGCGTAGCCGCCGAGGCGGACCAGCAGGACGCCGACCCGCCGGTCGCGCCGGGCGTGCTCCACGAGATCGCCGTCCAGCGGCGGGAACGGGACCATCACCTCGGCCACCGTCCCGTCGGCCCCGCGGACGGTCACCACGGAGGAGTCCACAGTGGACTCGACCGGGCCGTGGGCGGCCGCGAACCGCTCCAGCCAGCCGGTGAGCCGCTCCGGCGACACGCTGACCCACCGGCTCATGCCCGGGACGTTACCGGGGCGGCTTGGCCCGCTCGTACTGCGGCGCCCAGTAGAGCGCGTCGGGCGCCTCGGAGTCGTCGTGCTTCAGCTCGTACGCGGCCTGCTGCGGCCAGCTCGGGTTGCGCAGCACGGCCCGGGCCAGCATGACCGCGTCGGCGGAGCCGTCCACGATCACCTGCTCGGCCTGCTCGGCCGCGGTGATCAGGCCGACCGCGGCGGTGGGCACGCCGGCCTGCTCCCGGACCGCCCGCGCGAACGGCACCTGATAGCCCGGGCCGACCGTGATCCGCTGCTCGGCGACCACGCCGCCGCTGGAGACGTCGTAGAGGTCGACGCCCTGCCCGTCCAGGCCCTTGGCCACGTCGACCGCGTCGTCCACGGTGAGGCCGCCCGGGGCCCAGTCCGAGCCGGTGAGCCGGAGGAACAGCGGCTTGCGCTCGGGCCAGACCTCGCGGATCGCGTCCACCACCTCGGTGAGCAGCCGGGCCCGGTTCTCCGGCGACCCGCCGTACGCGTCGGTGCGGGTGTTGCTGAGCGGCGACAGGAACTGGTGGATCAGGTAGCCGTGCGCCCCGTGGATCTCGATCACCTCGAAGCCGGCCAGGTCGGCCCGCTGGGCCGCCGCGCGCCAGTCCCGGACCAGGGCCCGGACGCCGTCGGTGGACAGGGCGGCCGGCGAG
>DASYKU010000010.1 GCA_035995165.1 Mycobacteriales bacterium | reverse complement strand
CGTCGTCCGGGCGCCGTCGCATGCCGCACCTAGGGTGCGGCCGTGATCGTGCACGATCTCGGCACCATGGTGGTCGAGCTCGACGGCCGGGAGATCCCACCAGGCGGGAAGAAGCCGGCGGCGATCCTGGCCCTGCTGCTCATCAACGCCAATCGCCGCGTCTCGGTCGACGCGCTGATGGAGGCCATGTGGGGTGACCGTGGCGGCCCCGGCAACCCGTCGACGCTGGATTCGCACATCTGGCGGGTACGCCGGCTGCTGGAACCCGGGCGCGGTCCCCACGAGGCGCCGCGGATCCTGATCAACGACGTCGCCGGTTACCGGCTGCTGGTCAGCCCCGACCAGATCGACTCCGCGCGGTTCGAGCGGATGGTCGACGACGCTCGGGGCCGGCTCGCCGGCCGGCGGCCGAGCCTGGCGCTCGAACTGCTGGAGGCGGCGGCGGCGCTGTGGCGGGGGCGCCCGTACACGCCGCTGTCGGATCAAGACTGGGCCGCCGCGGCCGTCGCCCGCCTCGACGAGACCCGGACGCAGGCGCTGGAGCTGCAGCTGGATGCGCTGCTTGACCTGGGCCGGGCCGAGCAGGCCGTCGTCGCGTCCGAGCCGCTGGTCCGGGAGATGCCATACCGGGAGCGTCTGTGGGCCGCCCGGATGCTGGCGCTGCACCGGTGCGGGCGGACCGAGCAGGCGCTGCAGGCCTACCGGCACGCTCGGGCCGTCTTGCGCGACGAGGTCGGCCTCGAGCCCGGCGCCGAGTTGCAGACCCTGCAGCGGCGCATTCTCGAGCAGGACCCGGACCTGCTCGCGACGGTGCCGTCGGACGACGCGCCGGCCCGCCCCGTCGAGGTGCATCTGCCCGGGCGGCCCTCCACCCTGATCGGCCGCGACGCCGACCTCGGCGGGGTCGGCGCGCACCTGGGTACCGGCCCGCTCGTGACCGTGACCGGCCCCGCCGGCGCCGGCAAGACCCGCTTGGCCATCGACGCGGCCCGGGCCGCCGCGCCGCGGTTCCCCGACGGGGTCTGGTACGTCGATCTCACCACCATCGAGGACCCGGCGCTCGTCGTCGACCTGGTCGTCGCGCAGATCGGCTTCGGCGCCACGACCGCGCTGCCGCTCGACGCGCTCGCCGCGTACCTGCAGCAGCGGCGGCTGCTGCTCGTCCTCGACAACTGCGAGCACCTGCTGCCGGGCATCGCGACCATGGTCGAGACCCTGCTCGGCAGCGACGCGACCGAGTCGGTGATCCTCGCCACCAGCCGCGAGGCGCTCGGCGTCGACGGCGAGACGATCTGGTCGCTGGCGCCGCTGCCGGTGACCGCCGCGGGCGGCACGATGCCGCCGGCGGTCGAGCTGTTCCTTGCTCGGCTGACCGCCGCTGACCCCGCCTTCCGGCTCGACGACGGGTCGCGACGCCAGGTCGAGCAGATCTGTGCGGACCTGGACGGCGTGCCGCTCGCACTCGAGCTGGCCGCGGCCCGGATCAGGGCGTACTCCCTGGACGAGATCGCCGACCAGGTGCGGCAGGACCCCGGCGCGCTGGGCGCGGTCGGCGGCGCCCGGGCGGAGCACCACCAGACGCTCCACGCGGCGATCCAGTGGAGCTACCAGCTGCTCAGTCCGGCTGAGCAGCGGCTGCACGAGGAGCTGTCGGTGCTGCCCGGCCCGTTCACCCGCCGGCTCGCCTCGGCCGTGGCCACGCCGGCGGCCGGTCCCGGCGGCGTCGACCTCCTGCCCCTGCTGGTCAACCGGTCGCTGCTCACCGCGATCCGACCCACCCGAGCCGGCGGCCCGTCGACGTTCCGGCAGCTGGCGACGGTCCGCGCACACGCCGCCCGGCTGCTGACCTCCTCCGGCCGGGCGAACGAGCTGCTCGACCGGCGTGACAGCTGGGTGCTCGCGGAGATCGCGTCCCGCCCCCGGCTGGGCAGCGTGGAGTCCGCGCGCTGGTACCGCACGCTCGACGACGACTACCCGGCCGTCCGTGCCGCGCTGCAGCGGACGCTGGGCGAGCGCCGCGACCCGGCCGGAGCTCCGGCGGCCGCGGCGCTGCTCATGTACTGGTTCTACCGCGAGCAGCTGCTGGAGGGCAGCCGGTGGCTGCAGCTCGGCGCCGAGCTGATCCCGCACCTGTCACCCGCCGGTGCCGTGGCCGTCCATCTGGCGAATGCCGCCGCCCTGACGTTCCGGTCCCGGCCGGACCTCGCCCGGCCCCACCTCGACACCGTGGCCCAGCGGCTGCCCGAGCTGGCCCTCGCCGACCTGCCGCGGGCAGGTGACCTCCTCACCGTCGTCGCCGCGTCCGCCATGCTGGACGAGGACTACGCGCTCGCGGTCCAGCTCGTCGACCGCGCGGGCGAGATCGCCGACCGCACCGCCGACGCCGACCTCGCGGTGCTGTCCCGCGCCGCTGGCGCCCTCGTCCAACCCGTGCCCGACGCCGGCTTCATCGACCGCGCCGAGGCCATCCACGCAGAGGCAATGGAACGCGGCCACCTGACGGCCGCGTGGATGTCGTCGAACGCCCTCGCCCTCGCCGCGCTCCGCACCGGCCGACCCGAGCATGGCCTGCGGTGGTCCGCCCGCAGCATCGAGCTCTTCATGGAGTTCGGCGCCCACCAGGGCGGTCCCTGGCTCGAGGTGCGCGCCGACCTGCTCGCGATGGCCGGCAAGGCCGAGTCCGCCGTCCGGGTCTACTCCGCCGCCCGGTCTGCCAGCCGCCGCGCCGGCACCACCTGGCCCCGCCTCACCCTCTCCCGCAGTCTCCTCGCCCAGGTGCGGGCCGACCTCGGCCGCGACCGGTACGAGGCCGCCTGGCGCGACGGGGAGCAACTCACCCTCACCGACATCGTCACAGCCGGCGACACCGCCTGACGTATCGCCGGCCTTCAAAAGAAGTCCAAGTCCAATTTGGACCGTCTGTGAAGCCCGGGCCTGCAGCTTGTCCGCATACATCAAGTCCTCCTGAAAGGGGAGAACAATGAAGCGGATCAAGCAGTCCATCCCGGGTGATAAGGATGTCCGGCGGCGGCCGTGGCGGCGGATCGCCACCGTCTCGGTGCTCACGCCTCTGGTGGCCTTCGGGGCGCTGGCCGTGTCGGCGACCGGGGCCGAGGCCGCGGTTCCGGCCGGCGGCGGCGAGGTCGTCAGCTGGGGCAACGGCAACGCGTACAGCCAGGGCCCCGGTGGCGTCACCGACGTCCCGGCCGCGGCGTCGCCGGCGATCGCGGTCGCCGGCGGGCTGGCGCACAGCCTTTCGGTCACCTCCGGCGGCAAGGTCGTCGCCTGGGGCAAGGACTACTACGGCGAGACCCAGGTGCCGGCCGCGGCCCAGTCCGGGGTCTCGGCCGTCGCGGCCGGCTTCTACTTCAGCGTCGCGCTGAAGTCCGACGGCTCGGTGCTCGCCTGGGGTCTCGACGACCACGGGCAGACCGACGTGCCCGCGGCCGCGCAGTCCGGGGTCACCGCGATCTCGGTCAGCGACGGTCAGGCGCTGGCCCTGAAGTCGGACGGCTCGGTCGTCGAGTGGGGCTGGGACCTCAGCAGCAACGCCACGCTGACGCCACCGCCGGCCACTGTGTCCTCCGGCGTGGTGTCGATCGCCGCCGGCCGGAACTGGGCGATGGCCGCCAAGTCCGACGGCTCGGTCGTGGCCTGGGGGAAGTCCTGCTGCTCCTCCGGTGTCCTCACGCTGCCGGCGTCCGTGTCGTCCGGGGTGACCAAGGTCGCCGCCGGTCTGGGCTTCGGCTTGGCCCTGAAGTCCGACGGGTCCGTCGTCGGCTGGGGTACGAGCGGCAAGGGCGAGACCACCCTGCCTCCGGCCACGCAGTCCGGCGTCACCGCGATCGCCGCCGGTGAGCACTACGGGATGGCACTGAAGTCGACCGGCTCGGTCGTCACCTGGGGTGACACCAGCTCCGACGGCGCCGCGCCGACCCCGGCCACGCTGGGCTCCTCGGTGGTCGCCATTGCGGGTGGCTACTACAACGGAATGGCGATCCGGACCACCCTCCCGTCGATCTCCGGCACTCCGACGCCGGCCGTGCTGGGCAAGCCGTACGACTTCGGGCTGACCCTGGGTGGCTACCCGGCGCCGTCGGTGGAGTTGAGGTCCGGAAGCCTGCCGGCCGGGCTCAGCCTGACCGGCAACGGCCACATCACCGGCACCCCGACGAAGGCCGGGCAGTCGACGTTCGTGGTCAGGACCAGCACGCCGGCCGGCGAGGCCCTCGCGAACGTCACCGTCACCGTCCAGCCGGCGCACAGCACGAGCTTCCAGTTCATCGACCCGCCGGCCTCGGTGGCGACCGCAGCGTTCGAGAGCGACGACTACGTGCGCAGCTTCGCCGAGCGGTACAACCAGGTGCTGACCAGTGACCTCACCGTCGGCGGCACCACCGTCCCGACCGGGACCAGGGTCAACGTGTACTACGTGCACGCTGACCACGTCGGCGACCAGAACCTGGCCACCAAGTTCGCCGGCTCGGAGTGGTTCGGCACCAAGGTCCTCGCCACCGCCACCAGCACGGCGGATCTGCAGGCCACCACCGCCCTGTTCGGGGCACCGGGCACGGCCTACTCGTCCAGGGCCGACCAGGGCCTGGAGTTCGACGACACCGCCACCCGGTGGATCGACCAGAACGGCATCGACTTCTCCCTCAACAGCTGGAGCGCCAGCGATGCCGTCCGCATCATCGCCCTCGCCCCCTGAGGGCCGGCCCATGGTGAGCCGGCCGTAGCCCCTCACGTCCCTCCCGCCGCCGACGACCACCGGCGGCGGGAGGGACGCGTACTGATGTGGGGCCGCGCGGCTCCGCCCCGGCGACTCCCGCTACCGCACCCAGTCCACCGGCGCACTCGCACCATCGAGGGGCATCGTCGACCGGCCTCAGTCTGGAGGCATCGTTTACTCGAAGACGTCGGGGACGTACCGGGTGCGCTCCTTCTGCATCGCAGCCAGCCAGGCCTCGGCCTCCTCGCTGCTCACTCCAGCGCCCTCGGCGTAGATCCGGGCGCAGGTCTCGTGGACGGCCGGAGCCATGTGCGCGCCGTCGCCGCAGACGTAGAACATCGCGCCCTGCTTGCCGAGCTCGGTCACCCGGGCGCGGTCGGCCCAGAGCCGGTCCTGAACGTACTTGATCCCGTCGACGGGCTCGGCCGAGAACGCCGGGTGGAGCTCGACGATGTCGTCCTCGGCCCAGGCTTCGAGCTCGTCGCGGTAGAGGTAGTCGACGTCGGGAGCGTCGCAGCCGAAGAACAGCAGCGCGGGAGCCGGCGTGACGCCCTGCTCCTTCGCCTGCAGCGCCCGATCCTGCAGGAAGCCACGGAACGGCGCGAGCCCGGAGCCGGCACAGGCCATGATCATCGGCGTCCCGAGCGACTCCGGTGGGTGGAAGGCGACCGCCGAGGGCCGAACGGCGGCGGCGACGGTGGTGCCGGGCCGGAGCCGGGCGAGGTAGGTCGAGGCCACCCCCTCGTACGTGCCGTGGCCCGAGCGCGCGGGGGCGTTGAGCACGGCGACGGTGAGACAGGCGTGCTCGGGGCTCCACCGCGGCGAGGAGGAGATCGAGTACCGCCGCGGCGCCAGCGGCGGAGGCATCTGCAGGAAGGATGCAAACGGGAGCGTGCAGGCCGGGTGCTGCTCGAGCAGATCGAGCACGGTGACCCGCTTGTCGAGGACCTCGCGGGCATACGTGTCAGGATCCGCGGCCAGTCCTGCGAGTGCCTTCTTGTCCGGCGGGCAGGCGGTCGCGTCGGCGAGCAGGCCGATCTGCCGCCGCGTCGCGGGCTGGGACAGCTCCACGTACGCGGACAGCAGCTCGCCGGCGGTGACCGGGGTCCCGGTGGGCAGGGACGTCGCGCCGCCCGCGGCGATCGTCAGCACCACGGCGGAGTCGTACGCCAGGCCGAACCGCGTCAACGCCCGGTCGACGACGTCCGCCGGGTTGAGCGGCAGCAGGGCGAGGTAGTCGCCGGCGCCGTAGGTCATGCCGGGCTGGAGCGCGATCTCGAGGTGCCGCTTCGACCGGGCGCCGGGGGCGGCCATGTTCACGAGCTCACGGTTGGCGACCACCGTCGCGCGCTCGAGGTGGTTGAGCCGGACGAGCGGGTCACGCACGATCCCGACGAACTGCACGGCCAGTGCCGGCGCGGCGGCCGGTTCCTTCGAGTCCTGGCCGAACTCGGTCTCCACCGGACCCCAGAAGCCCGCGTACCAGTCGTCGAAGTCGCCGAAGAAGTCGCCGCGCGCATTGGCCTCGCCCCGCTCGACGACCTGACGCCCGCCCGCCGCGGCGAGGCCGGCGTCGACCTCCTTCGGCACCGCCTGGTAGGTCCTGGCCCAGTCCTTGTTGCCGCAGCCGAAGACCGCGAAGCGGACGCCGTCGAGCGCGCCGGCGTGGAGCGTGCCGAGCCAGTTCACGAACGACTTCGCGTCGTCGGGCGGCAGGCCCTCGTACGAGGAGGTCACCACGACGACCATCCCCTGCGTCGGCAGCTTGCCGGCGGCGCTGTCCAAGGTGCCTATCGTGGCCGTGTAGCCGCGCAGCTTCGAATCGTTGGTGATCCGCTCGGCGAACGCCTGGGAGGTGCCGGCGTTCGACCCGTAGAGGACGGTGATCGGGATGCCGTTCGGCTTCGCCTGGGTCGCCACGTCGGGCTCGGCGGCCTGCCGGGCCTGGGCGCGGGGAGCATCCTGGATCACCGTGTCCCGGCGCCTGGCGGTCATGACAAAGCCGTCCGGCTTGATCGTCAGTGCCTGCCGGATCTTCAGCTCGTAGTTCGGGTCGGCCGCGGTCAGGTCGAAGCGCTGCAGCAGGATCGCCAGGAACAGGGTCGCCTCCTGCAGCGCGAATCCCCGGCCGATGCACGAGCGCTGCCCGTTGCCGAACGGCCGCCAGGAGTTCGGCGGCAGCTTCTCGGCGCGTTCGAAGGAGAATCGATCGGGGTCGAAAGTCTCCGCGTCCCCCCAGACCGCCGGGTCACGGTGCAGCTGCGGAGTGAGCACGGTGAAGACCCGGTCGCGCGGCGCGGCGTACTTTCCGCCCAGCGTCGTGTCCTTCAGCGCCCGAAGTGAGAACGCCGGCGCCGGCGGCCACAGCCGCAGCGACTCCTTGAGGATCTGGTCGAGGTAGGTGAGCGTGACGAGGTCCTCGAACCGCGGGGTCCGGTTGCCGAGGACCTTGTCGACCTGGGCCCGGGCCTTCGCCAGGATGTCCGGGTTCTTCAGCAGGTGGTAGAGCGTGAAGGTGATCAGGCCGCTGGTCGTCTCGTGGCCGGCGATGAGGAAGGTGACGAGCTGGTAGCGGGCGTTCTCGTCGGACAGCTTCTCCCCGGTCTCCGGGTCGGCGGCGGTGACGATGCGATTGAGGATGTCGTGCTGGCCGTCGGCCAGCGGGTTGCTCCGGCGGTCGGCGACGAACCCGTCGGCGACCTGGAACATGTAGCGGATGTCCTCGTCATACTGGTGCCGTTCGCGCAGCATCAGCCGGGTCTGCACCGGCACGCGCTGGGCGCGGACCATCGCCTCCGCGAGCGAGCGCAGCATGGCGCCGACGAACGGGTTGAGCTCGTCGGAGTACATGCTGTTGAACCGGTGGCTGAACGCGCAGAGCGCGATCGTGTCGAGGGTCAGGCGGGTGGCGTCACTCCCCACGTCGATGCGGTGATCGGCGCCCTCCCGCTCCCACTTCATCAGCAGCTGGTCAGCGATGTCGACCATCCGGTCGAACATCTCGCGCAACGCCGCCGGACCAAACGCGGGCATCAGGATGCGGTGGGCCTTGCCCCAGTCGGGATCGTCCGTGTCGGCGGTGAACAGCCCGTCACCGGCGAAGTTGCGGACGTTCAGCAGCGGTCCGGAGACGGCTTTGTCGAAGCGGGTCTCGTCGCAGAGCTCGTTGACCAGCTCCCCGGAGCTGACAATGACCATCTCACGGCCACCCGGCAGGGCGAGCCGATAGATCGGCCCATACTTCTCGGCAAGCGCCATCAACCCCAGCGCTCCGCCGCCACCGTTCCGGAGGTCGGACAGGTTGCCCAACAGCGGTGACGCCTTGGGCTGCGGGATCGGGACGAGCTGCTCGGGCATAGCTGCCTCCTCTGTCGCGCCGGGACGGCTGCACCTCGATCCGGCGTGCTCCACGGGTGCCGGTCCGCCGTCTCCTGGCCATCGCGCGCACCCAAGAGGCGATCTGGGGTCATCCCCACATCCCGCGTCCACTCTAGCGGTGACCACGCGGCAGGAGAGATGAACGTGAGTGGACTCCGCAGACTGGAGCCGTACGCCCGCGGCGACGGCGGAGGGGCCTGCGGCCGTGACGAATACCTGTGCGTCGGGCGGATCGGCCGGGAGTCCGGGGCCGAGGGCGCTGTTGAGTCGGCAGGAGGACCGCGGCGAGGCGGTTGCGGTCGACGACGTCGCCGTCGCGGCATCGCCGGCCGCCGACTCGCGGCCACAGGCAGGTCAGGTTCGCAGCCTGGTGCTGTGCCGGCCGCTGTCGGGCGCGTTCTGGGAGTTCTGTTCGCGTCACCTTTCCTGCTGCCGCGGGCCGATGGAGCCTCGGCGTCGGAGCCCGGCGCGGGCGATCCCCGTTGGCCCCCGGTCGGTCTCGGCGCCGACCTCCTCCAGCGGCTGGCAGGGGTGGTCCCCCCGGGCCCGCCACACCTACGCCTCGCGACCGCCTTCACCGGGCTCGCGCTGCGGCGACCAGGCGACCGGGTGTGGACTCGACATCCGCCGTATCCGGATTACCCGAGCGGCTACGAGCCGACGAGTCGAGCGGGAACACCAGTCTGCAATGTCGACCTCCACGTCAAGGGATATCGACCGGCCCTTCATGGCCGCAACCGTCATCCGGACATCGGCATGATCAGATCCGAGATGGAGTGGCGGGCCAAAGCGGATTGATGGGCAGGACACGCGCGAACACTCCACTCGCATACCGAGCGAGCAAGGACGCGTTGAATGGCTCGGAGAGCAGCTACCAAGGGAGAGTGGTCGCTATCCGGCGACTGATCGTGCTGGTGACCGTAGCGGCCATGAGCACCCTTGGGCTGGTGACTCTCGGCGGCGCGGCGGCGCAGGCCACCACCCCTGACAGAAATGGGCCTCTTCACGATCGAGGGTGTAGTCGGGGTCTGAATCCGCCGATTTCCAGCAGGGACCGGGCCGGTCGGGGCCTACCATCTCCTGCCCAGCGTGATTGTGCCGGGTGGTGGAGATGACTGACAGAGTGAATCGATGCTGAATCAGGTGGCCGAGGGCGTCTGGGTCAGGCAGAGCGCGTGGGTCTGGAGCAATGCCATCGTGGTGCGCGGGGAGGGTGGACTGGTCCTGGTCGATCCCGGCATCGATGGTTCCGAGCTGAACCAGCTCGCCGATGACCTGGACCGGCTCGTGGACCGGCTCGGCATTCCGGTGGTCGCCGGGTTCTCCACCCATCCCCACTGGGACCACCTGCTGTGGCATTCCCGGTTCGGTGACGTGCCGCGCTACGCCACCTCCGCCGGCGCCCACGCTGCCGGTGAGGCCCGAGAGCGGGCGCAGAGAATGGCGGCGGAGAGCGCATCGGGCATACCGCTCGAGCTGATAGGGCTCCTCACCCCGCTGCCCGCGGACGGCGGCGGCGTGCCGGGCGAGATCGTCGAGCATGAGGCGCACGCCGTCGGCCACGCCGCGGTCCTGCTCGCCGACCGTGGCGTCCTGCTCGCCGGCGACATGCTCTCCGACGTCCTGATCCCGCTGCTCGACCCTCGCCGCCCCGATCAGGTGGGCGCCTACGAGAGGGCACTCGAGCGGCTGGGTGAGGCCGCCAGGCACGTCGATGTCGTGGTCCCCGGCCATGGCGCCGTTGCCGAGGGTCCCGAGGTGGCGGCCCGCTTCGCCGCCGACCGTGCCTACCTCGACGCGCTGCGGCGAGGTGAGGAGCCGGTCGACGCGCGTTGGGGACGGCGCGGCTAGGCGCTGAGCAGCTTGTCCTGCTCGCAGAGGCGGCAGGTGCGGGATGAGGAACGCACGCTTCGAGGCCCATCGGTGGGGTCGTGGGCTGCGCCGGGGGAGCCGTACGCCGGCCGTCGGGTTGCGGGTCAGCCGGCCGTCCCGGACCGCGAGGCCGAGGACGGGCTCATCCAACAACCGTCCAACGGGGGATTGGCGCGGCGCTTCAGTGAGCTGAGCGCGGGTCCCGGCACTGTTCGGTCCGGGCTCAGAGCGGGCCCGGACCGAACGAAAGGACAGACAATGACCACCCTGCGCACGATGACCGCCAAGACCCTGGTCGCCGCGACCGCCGTCGTCACCGCCGCCCTCGGGCTGGGTGTCGCGGCCGCTGCCCCCGCCAGCGCCAGCGCCACCACCCTCCCGGGCCCGGCCTACGTCCCTGGCGGCGACGTGCTCCCCCAGATCGACGGGACGACCGGCAACCCGGCCCTCATCGGGTCCGACTCCTTCTTGACCGGCCAGGTGATCAGCGACCCGAACGACTCCAGCGCCTGGGGCACCCCGGCCCAGACCTCCCTCTGGTTCGGCTCGAACACCCAGCGGCTGTACTTCCACCGCGTCGACACCAGGCGGCTCACCTACGACGCCCTGGACTCGGCCGGCATCTCCCACACCGTCTCGATGAACGCCGGTGCGTACAAGATCATGCACTACACCGCCGACGGACACGCGCTCTGCCTCGACGCCGACGGCAGCCACGGCGCGCCCGGCGCCGGAGCGGCCGTCAACTGGTACGGCTGCGACCCGAACGCCGCGAACCAGCCCAACCAGCTGTGGACGATGGGGACCGTCGCCGGGCGCCCCGACGACACCTCGCTCACCCTGCCGGCGCTGGTCAACCTGGGTCCGCTGCCGAACCCGCAGGTCATGGACATCCGCACCGCGCCGATCCTGACGATGTCGGGCGCCGCCGGCTCCCCGCTCGTGCTCGAGGCGCAGAACGAGGAGTCCGCCACGGGTTCGTCGTGGCTGGTGAAGAACGCCGACCCGGTCCCCGCCGGCGTCTCGCCCGGCTGTACCGAGTTCCTCTGCTGACGACCGGCCGGCCGCTGACCCGAACCGGAATCACCCCGGCGGGCGGTTCCCTCCCGACCTCCCGACCGCCCGGCTGACCCCGGACGTCGCGCGCCCAGGCCGCCGAGGCGTCGGGACCGCGTTGGAGCGCCGTTGGACGGTGCCGGGAGACCGTCAGATCCCAACGGGAGTTCATGACAAAGGAGCGGCGGTGTCCACAGTGACCATCTGGACGTTCGAGTCCACCGACGGGGCCGAGCGGGCCCTGCGTGCGCTGGAAGGTCTCATCGGCCGGCGGGTGATCGGTGTGGCGGACGCCGCGGTCGTGGCCTGGGGCGACCGGGACCGCCGGCCGCGTACGTACCAGGCCCGCAGCGTCGCCGGGTCCGCGCCGCTGGCCGGCGCCTTCTGGGGATTGCTGTTCGGGGTCGCGTTCCTGCTGCCGCTGGCCGGTGGCGTCGAGCCGGCCGGGCTGAGCCGGATCGGGTTGACCGACGAGTTCCTGCACCGGCTGCGCGAACGGATCCGGCCGGGCACCTCGGCGCTGTTCCTGATCGAGCCGACGTCCGATCCGGACGGGGTACGGGAGGTCCTCGGCGTCGCCGACGTCATCGAGGCCGATCTCAGTGCGGAGACCGCGGCGGCGCTGCGGCTCGCGTTCGCGGAGCGTCCCGCGTGACACCGACCTGGCCGGGCCCGGCCAGGTCGGCCAGCAGCAGCCGGCCACCCTCGACCCAGGCGGCGTCGGCCTCCGCGCGGTCCAGCGCGGCCAGCGCCGCCTGGCTGAGGTCGGCCGACCGCTCCACGATGGGCCAGCGCATTCCCGCCCGGCGGCAGTGCGCCCGTGCGGCCGCGTACAACCGCACCGCCTCGCGGTTCCGGCCGGCCATGGTGAGCAGGTCCGCCCTGACCTCCAGGGGATAGGCACCCTCGGTGACCCCGAGTGAGAGGTGCTGCGCGAGCGCGCGGTCGGACCAGGCCAGGCCGCCCTGGACGTCTCCGGTCAGCATGGCCATGGCGGCGGCGGAGCTCGACGTGACCCAGACCGCGTACCGGTTGTCGAGGGCGACGGCCCGGTTGTAGAGGTCCGCAGCGCCCGCCGCGGACTCCGCCGGGTCCACCGCGCCCATCCGGCTGATGAGCGCGGAGACCTCGGTGAGGAGCTGCAGCCCCTGGTCGCCGGTCCGGGCCGCCGCCGCCCCGATCCGAGCGGCCACCTCGGCGATCTGCGCCCTCTCGTCGGCGGCCCAGAGCGGAAGGGTCAGGACGGCGAGAGCCTCGGCGATCACGATGTCGGCGTCGTCCCGGACGGAGGCGATCGCGGCCTCGATGTAGGGCAGACCCAGGTCGTACCGGTCTTCCATCGACAGGTATCCGCCGAGGGCGAGGCGGGCCAGCGTCAGGTCCTGCCGGCCGGCGTCCGGGATGTCGGTCGCGAGCGCCCGGTCCAGCCAGCGCCGACCCTCGATCCGGGCGCCGCGGTAGTACCAGTACAGGCCGAGGCGGGCGACGACCGCGAGGCCGGCCGGGGCGGCGGTCGCCGGCGCGTCGACGAGCGCGTGCTGCAGCGTCGCCCGGATGGCCGGGAGGTTGTCGTCGAGTGCGGTGAACCACTCGGCCTCGTCCGGGTGCCCCAGCCGGGGCTTCGCCCCGACCAGGTCGACGACCCAGTGGTCCCGGCGCCGGTGCAGCTCGTCGACCTCCTCGGCGGCTGCGTGCTCGGCGTGGCTGCGGACGATCGCCAGCTGCCGGAACCGGGACGGCCCGCCCGGGCGCAGCGGGCCGTCCCGTACCAGCATTGAGCGATGTACGAGCCCGGCGACGTCGTTCCGGACGGCGTTGAACGGCCGTCCGCCCAACGCGGCGGCCAAGGGCACCGTGAACGGGCCGGGCACGACCGACACGCTCCGGTGCAGCGCGGCCTCGTCCGGCGGGAGGATGGCGTAGCTCTGCTCGACCGCGACGCCGACCGTCCGGTGGGCGGGAGCGCCGCGGCCGATTCGGGACAGGGCGCTCGGATCGGAGGCAACCTGATTGACGATCTCCTCCAGGGAAAACGCCCGCGCCCGCGCGGCCGCCAGCTCCAACGCCAGCGGTACGCCGTCGAGCATCGTGCACACGTCCACGGCGAGCCGCAGCCGTCGCTCGTCCAGCTGCGCGCTCGGATCGGCGGCAGCCAGCCGGTCCAGGAACAGCTCGACCGCCGGAGCCGTGGCGGCATCCGGATCGTCCGCGGAGGGGACGGGCAGAGGGTCGAGCCCCAGCACCGTCTCCTCGGGCAGCCCCAGCGGCTCCCGGCTCGTTGCCAGCACGGCGAGCTCGGTGTCGCCGTCCAGCAGCGCGTCGACCAGGTCGCCCGCGGCGACGAGCAGGTGCTCGCAGTTGTCCAGAACGATCAGCATCCGCCGGTGCTCGGTGAACGACCGCAGCGCCCCGGTCGCCAGTCCGGTGATCGGTGCGGTCACGCCCAGCCCGGACATGACGACGTCGAGCAGCTGATCGGCGTCCTGTGCCGGGGTCAGGTCGGCGAACCAGACGCCGTCCGGGTACGAGTCGGCGGACCTGCGGGCGACCTCGACGGCGAGGCGGGTCTTCCCGCAGCCGGCCGCACCGACGAGGCTGACCAGCGTGCGCTCGGCCAGCAGCGCGGTCAGCCGAGCCAGCTCAGGCTGCCGGCCGATCAGCGTCGGTAGCCGGCCGGGCAGGTGGACCTCGACCCTGCGGCTCGGCTCCGGCGTCGGCCGCGGCCCGGCCAGGCTCGGGTCGTCGGCAAGGATCCGGCCCTGCAGGTCACGAAGCTCCCCGCCGGGCTCGACGCCGAGCTCGTCCAGGAACAGCAGGCGGGCGTCCTGGTACGTGCGCAGGGCATCGTCGATCCGGCCGGCCCGGTAGCAGGCGAGCATCCGCTGCGCCCAGAGCCGCTCCCGCAGCGGATGCTCGTGCAGCGCAGTCCCCAACTCGACCAGCGCCCGCTCCGACTCGCCGACCCCGAGCAGCGCGTCGACCTGCCGTTGCTGCACCTGCGCGTGGATCTCCTCCAGCCGGGCGACCGCCGCCTCCGCCCACGGCTCGTCCGCCACCGCGGCGAACGGCCGGCCCCGCCACATGCTCAGCGCCTCCTTCGCCCGCCGCAGCGCCCGACCAGGCTGCTCGGTGCCGAGCAGATCGACCGTCTCGTCGGCCAGCTGCTGGAACTGCAAGGAGTCGACCTGATCCGGGTCGACCAGCAACCGGTACCCACCGGCGGCGTCGTGCAGCAAGACCCGGGACGGCGCACCGCGCTCCCTGTCCGGCTCGAGCACCTTGCGCAGCCGGAAGACGTGCGAGTCGAGCGTGGAGGCCGATCGCGAGGCGGCGTCGGCGCCCCAGATCGCCTCGACCAACGCTTCCGACGCCACCCGGCGGTCGGCGTGGATGAGCAGCACCGACAACGCAGTGGTCAACCGGCCCCCGGCCAGCGCCACCGCCTCGCCGTCCCGCTCGACCAGCAACGGCCCGAGATCGTGGTACTGCAGCCGGGCCCCGCGCCGATCATCGACCGCAGCCAAGGCCTCCACGCGTCAATCCCCGCTCTCCCCCGCTCCCGCACCATAGCGAACCATGGCACAGGGCTGCGCCAGGCTGGTCGAGACGCTGCGGGCGCCCGGGGCATGCCTCGTTCGGAGCGACCCGGGGCACTCGTCGCGGAGCCGGAGGACGCTGCCTCCTCGAGCAATGCGGACCGCCGCAACCGGCGACGCACTCAGGTGGCGGACGTTCAGGCGCACCCGGTTGCTGCCTCGTCGACCGGGCCAGCTACCTCGGTCCTGACACCACCGCTTCGGCCGGTCTCGACCAGCAGGCGTTGCGGTCCGCGGAAGCTGATGTTCGGGTGGAACGGGATCTGTTGGTCGGGCATGGACAGGCCGGGGAACCGCGCGACCAGCCGCTGCACCGCGATCGTGGCCTCGAGCCGGCCCAGACCCGCGCCGAGGCACAGGTGGATGCTGCGGCCGCCGAACGCCGGTGTGCCTTAGCGTCGGCGCGCTCGAGGTCGAACACGTCCGGGTCGGCCCAGAAGTGCCCGTCCCGGCCGGCCGCAGCCAGCCAGAGGAACAGCTTCGCGCCCGCCGGGAGGTCCACCCCGGCCAGGGTCGTGGCCCGGGTGGTGACCCGGCGCCAGACCGGCACCGACGGGTCGTACCGCAGTGTCTCCTCGACGGCTCCCGGGGCGAGCGCGGGATCGGCGACGACCCGGGCCCAGCGGCACGGATCCTCCAGCAGCCGCCGGACGGTGTTGCCGATGAGGTTGTTCGTGGTCTCGTGGCCGGCGAAAGACAGCGAGAACAGGATCGAGGCGATCTGGTCGAGGGTCAGCCTCGCCGGATCCTCGTAGTGGATGACGAGCAGGTCCGAGGTGAAGTCGTCGCCGGGCTCGGCGTCCTTGGCGTCGACGAGGTCCCGCAGGTAGCGCCGATAGGCGACCATGTTCGTGGCGATGTCGATCTGCTCCTCGGGCGCGGGACGGCCCCAGGCCAGCGCCGCACGCGAACCGCACCAGGCCCGCAGCCGCGGGTAGTCCGCGCGCGGCACGCCCATGAGCGAGAAGATCGTTTCCGCGGGCAGCGGGAAGCACAACGCCTCGACGAGGTCGAACGTCGCCTCGCCCGCGACCGCGTCGAGCAGGACGTCCACGCGCGCCCGGATCTCCGGCGTCATCGCCTGCACTCGAGCCGCCGTGAACGCCCGGGTCGCCGGCCGCCGCAGCCGGGTGTGCTCCGGCTGGTCGAGGCTGACCATCGACGGCTGCGGCCGGTGCCCGCCGTCGAGCAGGATCCGGGCCGCCTCGTGCTCGAGGGCGACCAGCGGCAGCTGAGCCACCGCGGCCGAGTAGGTCTCGACGTCCCGGAACACCGCCGCGATGTCGGCGTGCCGGGTCATCACGTAGTAGTCCAGCGACGGTGCATGGAACACGGGCTGCTCCATGTCTGCGGTCTCAGCACAGCCTGGGTCTGCGTCGCGCCTGCCGGTCGAGCTCCAACCGCACGGAGGCCGGCGTGGCGGCGATCAGCCGCGTGCCCAGCTCGCCCGCGAAGGGGACCAAGCGGTGAAGTTGCTCGGTGTCGAGACCGTCCGGCCCGCCGCCGGGCCGGCGGGAACGGACATCCGCGGGCGCCGGCGTCCGACGTCAGTGGGGTCGCGGGTGCTGGGCCGACTGGACCTCGTAGCGGGTGTAGCGCAGCGCGAGCGCGACGGCGGCGGCGAGGACGCCCCAGGTCAGCAGCCGTCCCCCGGCGCGGCCGTCGGGCAGGGCCGCGGCGGCGAGGTGGGCGGCGGAGGCGGCCAGTACGGCGCATCCCCAGGCTGTGCTGATCCGCGTGTTGAGACGGCGGAAGGCCGGCTCGTGCCAGACCCGCTCGGGCGCGGCCTGCCGGGCGAACTGGGCCGTGAACGGCGCCGGCAGAGCCGTCACGAGGATGTACGCGGCCAGCGCGAGACCGGCGAGGCCGCGGCCGTAGTCGGTGAGGAACCGGTCGGTGCCGGAGTCGCCCAGCACGGCGACGATCCCGATGACAGCCAGGATCACGGCGGTCACGACCGGGACGATCCGCACCCCGTGCTTCCGGTCGCCGAGCACCACGGCCACCGCGACCAGCAGGCCGGCGGCGGCGCCGGGACCGGGGCCGACCAGCGGCGTGACCAGCGCGAAGACCAGCAGCGGGGTGAAGCCCCAGACGAGGTTTTTGACGTTCATTAGTCGGCTCCCGTGGACAGAGGTCGAGGCGCTGAGACAGGGTGGTGACAGTGGTCGAGTCTGGGTCCGCAGGGGCGCCGGCCGCCTGTTCACAATGACCAGTCCTGCGCATCGGGGGTGCGGCATGGCGGCCGGGTCGAGGTGGTGGCGCGCCGAGCAGCTCCGGGTCCTGGACGAGGCGATCGCCGTGGCCGGCTCGGGATCGCCCACCGTCCTCGCCGTCGAGGGTGACGCGGGACAGGGCAAGACCGCGCTGCTGGAGGAGTTGACCGCCCACTGCCGCGATGCCGGCTTCCAGCTGGTCGCCGGCGAGGCGCACGAGTCCGGAGGACGGTCGCCCGGCGACCTGCTGCGCCGGCTCGGCGTCACCGGAGCCGCCACCGCCGCGGCGGTCGACCCGTTCGAAATGGCGCAGGACCTGCGCGAGCTGATCGACCGGGCCGGGTCCGCGGGTCCGGTCGTGGTCGCGGTCGACGACCTGCAGTGGGCCGACCCCGAGTCGGTGGCGGCACTGGCCTGGCTGGTCCGGCGGACCGCCGGCGACCGCCTGCTCGTCGTCGCCGCCGCCCGGCCGATCCGGCCCCCGGCGCACCCGCAGTGGCGCCGCCTGCTGGCGGGGTGGGGCCGGGTCGTCCGGTTGCGGCTGACCGGCCTGTCGGCCGAGGACGCCGCAGCGCTCATGCGCGGCGTGGACCCGGACGTGGACCTCGCGCTGGCCGGGCGGCTGTGGGAGCACGCCGCCGGCAACCCTCTCTACCTGACCGCCCTGCTGCAGGAGCATGATGCGGCCGAGCTGCGCCGGATGTCCGAGCTACCGGCACCGGCCGACCTCGTGCAGACCGTGGCGCACCGGCTGGCCCGGGTGGGCCCGGACAGCGTCGCGCTGGTGCGGGCGGTCGCCGTCCTCGGCGCCGTGCCCGGGGTCTCCTGGGCCGAGCTGCCGGTCGCGGCCGAGTTGGCCGAGGTCGCCGACCCACGCGACGCGCTCGGCCTGCTCGTGGACGCCGGCTGGCTGGAGCGCCGCTGGTCCGGGGCGGAGACCTCGGTGCGGTTCCGGCATGCGGTGGTCCGGGCCGCCATCCACGACGACATCCCGCCCGACCGGCGTCGGGCCCTGCACCTGCGGGCGGCTGTGACGGTGGCACCTGCGGTGCTGGCGCTGGAACACCGGTTCGCGGCGACCGAGCGGTACGACGACGGGCTGGCCGGCGATATGGCGGCGTACGCGGGGCGGCTGCACGCCGAGGGCGACAACCGCACCGCCGCGGCGATGCTGCGCCGCGCCGGCCGGCTGACCGCCGATCCCGGGCTGCGCGAGTCCCGCTGGCTGGACAGCCTGTTCGAGCAGCTGCTCGCCCGCGACCTGGACGACGTCACGCCCGAGCTGGCCGAGGTCGCCTGGGCCCGGGACGAGGTGCGACGCGCGCTCGTGCAGGGCCTGCGGCTGGTGCTGGTGAAGCGCTGGGTCGAGGCGCGGCACGTGCTGGAGGCGGTGGGTGAGCCGCCCCTGGCCGCGTCGGACCCGCGGTCCCGGTATCGCCTCGAGGTCCTGCTGGCCTGGGTACGCATCGCCGTCGGCGTGCCGGGTGCGCAGGTGCTGGAGCGGCTGGCCCGCATCGATGGCGAGCAGGAGGCGGACGCCGCCCTCGCCGGCTACCTGACCATGGCCCGCCGGCAGGCGCAGGTGCAGCTGCTCGGCCCGGGCGAGGGCGAGGCCATGGTGCGCGCGTTGCCGGAGTTCCCGGCCCACCAGCGCCTGAATCCGGCCGAGAATTACCAGCTGGCCTGGGCCGGGTCGATCTGCGCCGCGATCGGCTGGACGGACCGTGCGGTCCGCGACCTGCGCCGGTTCCAGGACAACCTGCGCGAGGGGCTGGCCGACGCGAGCGACCACGGCTTCGCTGCCCTGCTCGGGTACGCCCAGTGGATGGGCGGGGACTGGGCCGAGGCCGGGGTCACGCTGCGGGTCTGCGCCGAGTCGCGGTTCGGGCCCGCCCATCCGCTCGTGGCCGCGACCCTGCCGCTGAGCTTCCTGGCCTTCGGCGACGTGCCGTCCGCACGGTCCGCCTGGGCCGACGCGCGGGCCCGGCTGCTGGCCGCGCCCTGGCCGGTCGCGGTCCAGATCGTCGGCGTCACCGGCGTCCTGCTGGCCGAGCTGGCCGACGACGGCGAGCAGCGGCGCTCGTTCGTCGCCGACCTGGAGCGCGACTTCGGCGCGGAGCTGATCGGGCTGGGCCCCGGGCTGTCGCCGCTATGGACCCTGCACCTCGGCCTGGCGATGGTCTGGGCCGGGCGCTGGGCCGAGGCCACCGCGCTCGCGCAGCGGCTGGACGACAGCGCGGCGGTCGCCGGCTGGACCGGGGGCGGCGCGGCCTGGCTGCGCGGGTTGGTCGCCGAGGGCGAGCGTCGCCACGACGCCGCCCGCGCGGAACTGCAGACGGCGACCGCGATGCTACGGCCGCTGCCGCTGCACCGGGCCCACAGCTACGCCGACCTGGCCCGGGTCGAGTCGGGAACCGCCGCCTCCGCGGCGCGGGCGGCGGCCGTCCAGGGGTACGAGCGGCTGGGGGCCCGCGTCTTCCTCGACCGCCTGGACGCCGCGGGCTCCGGTGTCGAGGACGTGCTGGCGTTGCTGTCGGACCGGGAGCGGGCGGTCGCGGTGTTGCTGACCAGGGGTCTCAGCTACGCGCAGATGGCCCGGGAGCTCTACGTGACCCGCAGCACCGTCGCCTACCACCTCGGCAACATCTACGCGAAGACCAACACCTCCTCCCGGCACGAGCTGGTCGACGCGGTGCGCGGCGGCACCTAGCCAGGACTGTCCGTTGCGGACAGGTCTGGCGGCGGTCCCCGCAGCCATCGTGTGGTCATGGAAACCACGTCACGCTCCCGGTTCTTCACCAGTGAGGACTTCGAGGCCGCCGCTCGCTCGGCGATCGGCCGCGCCGGTTTCGGCGGTCCCGACATCGGCCTGGTCCTCGCGACGCTGGACCGGATCGCTGACGGCGACGCGGCCGGCTGGTACGCGGCCTGGCTCGAGACGGCCGACCAGCTGCGCGCCCAGGCGATCAGCGCCCGGGCCGGCGAGCTGACGCAAACCGCCGCCTGGTACTACCTGGCCGCCTCGGACGCCTACTCCCGGGTGATCTTCTTCGTCGACGGCATGCCGGACGACTCCGTGCTGGTGCCGACCTTCCGGCGGAGCCGGGAGTGCTGGGACGCCGTCCTGGAGCTGTCCGCGGGCCGGCACCTACCCGTCGCCGTTCCCTACGAGGGCGGCACGCTGCCCGGCTACCTGTTCCGCCCGGACGACTCCGGGACGCCCCGTCCCACGCTGGTGATCACCAACGGCAGCGACGGCTCGCTGGCCGCGCTGTGGGCGGTGATCCAGCCGGCGCTGGAGCGCGGCTGGAACGCCTTCGCCTTCGACGGCCCGGGCCAGCAGGCCATGCTCTTCGAGCGCGACGTCCCGTTCCGGCCCGACTGGGAGGCCGCGCTCACCCCGGTCGTCGACACCCTGGTCGAGCGGTCCGATGTGGACGCTGCCGGGCTGCTGGCGTACGGGGTCAGCCAGGGCGGCTACTGGCTGCCCCGCGCGCTCG
>DASYKU010000009.1 GCA_035995165.1 Mycobacteriales bacterium | reverse complement strand
CGCAGGTGCTGCCGCTGGTGCCGACCGGCGACGCCAGCCTGCTGGTCGTGACCAGCCGGCACGACCTGGCCGCGCTGCTGGTGCACCACGAGGTCCGCCTGGTCGACGTGGACCTGCTGACCGGCGTCGAGGCGGCCGCGCTGCTGGAACGGGTCGTCGGCGTCGACCGGGTCCGCTCCGAGCGTTCCGCCGCGGCCGAGGTCGTCGAGCTGTGCGGCCGGCTGCCGCTCGCGTTGCGGCTGGCCGCGGCCAAGCTCGCCGGGCGGCCGCGCCGGCCGATCGCGGAGCTGGTCACCGAGCTGACCGGACAGGATCGGCTGGCCGCGCTCTCGGTCGAGGGCGACGCGCGCGGGCTCCGGGCGGTGTTCGCCTCCGGGTACGGGGCACTGAGCCCGCCGGCCGCGCGGCTGTTCCGGCTGCTGGGCCTGCATCCCGGCCTCAGCTTCACCGCCTCGCTGGCCGGGTCACTGGCCGGGACTCCGGACGCCGCGCTGCACGAGCTCGCCCGTGCGCACCTGGTCGAGGACCTCGGCTCGGCCCGGTACCGCTTCCACGACCTCATCCGGCTCTACGCGGCCGAGCGCGCCTCCGCAGAAGAGCCGGAGCCCGAACGGGCCGCCGCGGTCGCCCGGATCCTGGACTGGTCCGTCGCGGTCGCCGCGGCCGGCAACCGCATCCTGGACCCGGGCCGGGACCGGGTCACCGCCGTACGGACCCTGCCCGAGCTGCCGTTCGAGTCGACCCCCGCGGCAGCGCTGGCGTTCCTCGACGGCGAGCACGTGAACCTGCTGGCCACGGTGGAGTACGCGGCCGGCCGGGGCCACGAGACCGCGGCCTGGCAGCTGTGTTACCTGCTGGCCGGCTACTTCGAGTCGCGCGGGCACTGGGGCGATCGGGTCGCCATGTACCGGTTCGGGCTGGCCGCGGCCCGGCGGCTGGAGGAACCCGCGATCACCGGCCTCATGCTCAGCGGGCTCGGCGTCGCCTGCATCGCCGCCCGCCGGCACGCCGAGGCGCTGGACCACCTCCGCCCGGCGCTGGAGCTGATGCGGGTCAGCGGCGACCGGCGCGGCGAGGGCCACGTACACAACAACATCGCCGCCGCGCTCGGCGAGCTGCACCGCTACGACGAGGCCATCCTGTCCTGCGAGCAGGCGCTGGAGGTGCACACCCGCAACGGGCACCGGCTCGGCATGCGGCTGGCGCTGAACAACCTCGGCTGCGCGCACGCGCGGGTCGGCGACGTCGAGCGCGGCGTCGAGTACCTGGAGCGGGGCCTGCGGCTGGCCCGCGACGACGGCGACCGCCGGCTCGAGGCCGGCATCCTGCAGAGCCTGGGCGAGACCCACCGAGCCCGCGGCGGTCACCGGGACGCGCTGGAGGCGCTCGGACAGGCGTTGCGGCTGCGCCGGGGCCAGGGCGAACGCCGGTACGAGGTGGAGACGCTCACCGAGATCGGCCGGGCCCAGCTCGACGCGGGCGACCCGGTCTCGGCCCGGGACAACGCCCTGCGGGCGCACCGGCTCAGCGTCGAGGTCGGCGACCAGCACCTGGAGGCGACCGCCGCCGCGTTGCTCGGCCGGGCCCAGCTGGCGGCCGGCGACCTCGCCGACGCCCAGGGCTGGCTGCGGGCCGCGGGGGAGCTGCGGCGGCGGATCCCCGACCGGCCGGAGGAGGCCGGCATCCGCGCCGGTCTGGCCGAGCTCGCGGCCCGGCTCACTCCGAGCAGATGAACCCGCCGCCGACGCCGCCCTTGACGTGATCGTCGTTGACGATGATCTGGGGCGCCTCGGCCACGCCGATCCGCGCGCCGCCGGTGGGGACGGACAGCAGCAGCGAGAAGCACTCGTTCGGCTCAGGTTGCAGGTCGGCGACCACCTGGACCGACACGGTCGTCGCCGCCGCAGTCCCGGCCTTGTACGCGATCGTGCCCGACTTCACGACGAAGTCTTCCTTCGCGCGGGCCGTGTACGCGACGGTCTGGTAGCGGACCGAACCGGCCAGCGGGCAGCCGGTGCTGGTCACGGCGACGTTCAGCGTGGTGAAGCCGCCCCGGATCGACCCCTCGACGACCCGGGACCTGGTCACGCTCACCACCCGCGGGCCGGTGCAGGCCGCGGCGGCACCCTGGCCCATCGGCGCGGCCACCGCCGGGCTCGCGGTGAGGCCGGCGCTCGCGACGCCCCCGATGACGGCCAACGCCACGCCCAGCCGGCGGAATCTCCCGAACACCACGCCTCCACGGTCCGTACCTGGGCCGTCCTTTGGCCCGGGCGACAGCGTGGCGGGGCCCGGTTGTGGAAACGTTGTGCTCGGGCCGCGGGCGTACAACGGCGGCACATCCGGCCGCTTCTACAACTCCGTCATGCTCGTTGCTCACGACGTACAGGTGGCGATCCGGGTGCTCGGCCGCTTCGAGGTGACCCGGGACGGGATCCCGGTCCCGGACACCGAGTGGCAGTCGCGCAAGGCCCGGGAGCTGCTGAAGATCCTCGTCGCCCGCCGCGGCCGGGCCTGCCCCCGCGGCCGGCTGGTCGAGCTGCTCTGGCCGGACGAGGACGACCCGGCCGTGCTGAGCAACCGGCTCTCGGTCGCGCTGGCGACCGTGCGCCGCATCCTGGATCCGGCCCGGACCAACCAGTTCCTGATCACCGAGGGCGGCAGCGTCGCCCTGCACCGGGTCGACGTGGACGTCGAGACCTTCCTGCGGGACGCGACCGAGGGGCTGCGGACCCGCTCGGGCGTCCTCCTCCGCCGGGCCACGGCCCTCTACCGGGGCGACGTCCTGGAGGAGGACCTGTACGCGGACTGGTCGCACGACCTGCGCGAGGAGGCCCGCGCGGTCTGCCTGGCCGCGCTGCGGGCGCTGGCCGCCGACACCACCGACCCCGACGAGGCGGTGCTGCTGCTGCTCCGGCTGCTCGAGCAGGACCGGTACGACGAACCCGCGCACCTGGCGCTGATCTCGGTACTGCTGCCGGCCGGCCGGTGGGGCGAGGCCGACCGGGCCCACCGGCGCTACCGGTCCCGGATGGCGGAGATCGGGATCGAACCGGCCGCGGTCCCGGGCCTGCCGCGCCGGCCGCGCGTGCGCCGTCCCGGTGGTGGCAGTCCCCTCACCCTGCCACCACCGGTCCCGGCTGGGCTCAGACGCAGCCCTGGAACGTGGTGAGCCCCGCGGCCCCACCATCCAGCAGTCCGGACGCCTTCGTCACCAGCCCGCCGTCGCCCGTACGGTTCGCCTGGGCGAGCAGGGTCATGCCCTGCGAGAGCTGGCTCTCCAGCTGGTCCCACCCCGGCTTCGGCCCGGGGAAGGGCCACTTCCGCCGCGGGCAGAGGTCGCCGTCCGGGTCGCCCGGCGCCCAGCTGGCGTTGCCGGCCTGAGCCGCGCCGGTGGACAGGGTCTTGATCGCCGCGTCGTGGATCCGCTTGGCCGCGACCGGGTCCTTGGTCCGGGCGGCGGTGATCAGCCCGGACACCCCGCTGGCCACCGACCGCGTGACCGCCGGGATCTGCTGCTTGGTGAGGATGTCCTGGACCTTGAACAGCGGCCCGGGACAGCCCTCGCACCCGTCGATGATCTCCGGGTGGATCACGGTCTGCGAGACCGCGCTCGCGGGCGCCGCCGTGAATGCCGGCACCACCATCG
>DASYKU010000008.1 GCA_035995165.1 Mycobacteriales bacterium | reverse complement strand
GGCCGGCGCCGGCGTGGTGGTGCCGGCCGCCGTCGTCCCCGGCGCGTTGGTCCCCGGCGAGATCGTCCCGGGTGCGGTGGTCCCCGGCGCCGTGGTCCCGGGCGCGGTGGTCCCGGGCGCGGTGGTCCCGGGGGCGGTCGTGCCCGGCGCCGTGGTCCCGGGCGCGGTGGTCCCGGGTGCGGTGGTCCCGGGTGCGGTGGTGCCGGGCGCGGTGGTGCCGGGCCCGGTGGTGCCGGGCGCGGACGATCCGGAGTTCGTGGAGCCGGACCCGGAGTTGGTGGAGCCCGGGCCGGAGTTGCCCGACGGCGTCCGGCCGACGTCCGGCGGCGGCGACCCGTCCGGCATCGCGTCGCCGGCCGGGGTGAGCCCGTTGCCGGGCACGCCGGCCGGCACCGCGGGCAGCGCCGCGTCGGCCGGCCCGCTGGCGACCCGGACCGCCCCGGCGAACCCGCTCAGCCAGAGCGGCGTCACCTCGACGAACTCGCCCGGCTGCGGCGCCTGCACGATCTTGCCGTTGCCGAGGTACATCGCGACGTGGTGCACGGTCGAGAGGTCCGCCGGGTTGTACGCCCAGAACAGCAGGTCGCCGGGCAGCAGATTGGCCAGGTCGACGGGCGTCCCGACCCGGGCCTGCTCCCGCGAGGTGCGCGGCAGCGCGACCCCGGCCATCGCGTACGACCGCTGGACCAGGCCCGAGCAGTCGTACGTGTCCGGACCGGTCGCGCCCCACACGTACGGCTTCCCGACCTGCGCCAACGCGTACGTGATCGCGACGCTGACGGCCTGTGGTGCGGACAGCGGCGACGTCCCGCCGAGGACCTGCACCGTGCCGCCGGTCCCGCCGCCGGACGGCGGGAGGGTCGCGGTGCTCGGGGCCGGCACCGCCGACGGACCGGTCGCCTGAGCCTTCTCCCGGGCCTGCAGGATCTCCAGCGACCGGTGCTGCTGGACCGGGTTCTGCAGGGTCCGGCCGGGCTGGAGCAGGCCGGTCCCGACCGGGGCGACCGCCTGCTCGACCGCGGCCGGCGCGGCCAGCCCGAACCGGTTCGGCCCGGCGGCGGCGACCAGCGACCCGGCGATGAGCACGCCGACGGCACCGCGCCGGCAGACCGCGCACCAGCCCGGGAACGAGTAGCTGAGCCGCACTGGTTCCCCTTCCGGTTCGGGTCGTGCCCCCGATCCTGCATGACGTTCGTGGTTATGGCACGGGTTCCATCGGTAACGGGTTCGAAAGAACTACTCCTTACGGTTCCCTCAGCGCGTCCTGAATTTTTGCGGCGAGCGTTCCGTGCCGGGTCAGCATCTCGTCCAAACCGGGATGAACCGGGGTGCCGTCGAGGACCACCGGCCGGCCGGCGACGACCGTGTGCCGGGCCGCGAGCGGACCGCAGCGCAGCCACGCCTCGACCGGGTCGGTGAGCGCGCCGGCGAACGGCACCCCGGTCAGCGGCCACACCACCAGGTCGCCACAGGCGCCGGGGGCCAGCTCGCCGATCTCGCCGGCCCGGCCCAGCACCGCGGCGCCGCCCCGGGTGGCGATCTCCAGCGCGTCCCGGGCCGTCATCGCGGCCGGCCCGTGCCGCAGCTTGCCCAGCAGCATCGCCGTGCGGGCCTCCAGCCAGAGCGAGGCCGAGTCGGCCGAGGCCGAGCCGTCGCAGCCGAGCCCGACCGGCGCACCGGCCGCGCGCAGCTCGGCCACCGGCGCCAGCCCGGCGGAGAGGATCATGTTGCTGCTCGGGCAGTGCGCGACCCCGGTGCCCCAGCGGCCGAGCCGGGCGATCTCCTCCGGGTTCGGCCAGACGCAGTGCGCGACCCAGCTGCGGTCGGTGCCCCAGCCGACCTCCTCGAAGTGGTCGACCGGCCGCCGCCCGAACGTGGCCAGGCAGAACTCGTCCTCGTCCTTGTCCTCGGCCAGGTGGGTGTGCAGCCGGACGTCCAGCTTCTCGGCGAGCTCGGCGGTCGCGGTCATCAGCCGCGGCGTCACCGAGAACGGCGAGCACGGCGCCAGCGCGACCCGCACCATCGCGGTCGGCGACCGGTCGTGGTGGGCCTGCACCAGGCGCTGCGAGTCGGCCAGGATCTCCTCGTCGGTCTGCACGACCGAGTCCGGCGGCAGCCCGCCGTCCTTCTCCGACAGCGACATCGAGCCCCGGGTCGGGTGGAACCGGACCCCGAGCTCGACCGCGGCCGCGATCTCGGCCGAGATGAGGTCGCCGCCGCCGCGCGGGAAGACGTACAGGTGGTCGGTCGAGGTGGTGCAGCCGCCCTGGGCCAGCTCGGTCAGCCCTACGTAGGCCGAGACGTACGCGGCCTCCTCGTCCAGCCGTGTCCACAGTGGATAGAGGGTGGTGAGCCAGTCGAACAGGCTGCCGCGCAGCGCCGGGGCGTACGCGCGGGTGAGGTTTTGGTAGAGGTGGTGGTGGGTGTTGACCAGGCCGGGGGTGACCAGGCAGCCGTCCGCCCGCAGGGTGCGGGCCGCGGCCGGGGCCGGGTCGGCCGGCCCGCCCAGCGCGCTCACCACCCCGCCGGTGACGGCGACCCAGCCGCCGGCGATCTCGCGGCGGTCGGCGTCCATCGTCGCGACCAGGTCCGCGCCGGTCACCAGCAGGTCAGCAGGCTCGTCCATGCCCGCATTCTGGTGCAGCCGCCCCGGCACCATGTCACGGCTCGGGGTCGGGTGGGTCCCCGGCGCAGCCGACGCAGGTACGTTGGGAGGTCATCTGTCCGCCGGGGAGGAGGTCGGGACCGCGTGTTGCTCGCCGCCCCGCGTTTCGCGCTGCCGGAGACGGTGGCCGAGGCCGTCGCGGCGCTGGCCGAGCGGCCCGGCGCGGTGCTCGTCGCCGGCGGCACCGAGGTGCTGCCCGACCTGCTCTGGCGGCGCCGGTCCGCGGCCGGCTTCGTCTCGCTCCGCCGCATCCCCGGGCTGCGTACGGTCGTACCCGGTCTCACGCTCGGATCCGGCGTGACTGCCGCACGGTTGCAACGCCCGGACGTCGCGGCCGCCGCCCCCGCGCTGGCCCGCTCGGCCGCCAGCCTGGGGACGCCGCAGGTGCGGGCGGAGGCGACGCTCGGGGGCAACGTGGTCAGCGCGCTGCCGTACCGGAACCTGCTGCCGGTGCTGCTCGCGCTGGACGCCACGCTGGTGCTGGCCTCCGCCGCGGGCGAGCGGGAGGTGCCGTTCGACGGCTTCGTGCTCGCGCCCGGGCAGGCCGCGCTGCGGCCGGGGGAGGTGCTCACCGCGGTCCGGGTACCGGTCCGGACAGGTTTCCAGGACTACGTGAAGGTCGGCCGCCGCAACGCCCAGTACGTCGCGACCGTGAGCGCGGCGGTGGTGGTGGACACCGCTGAGCGCCGGGTCCGGTTCGGCTTCGGCAACGCGGCCGCGACCCCGTTGCGGCTGGACGAGGCCGACCGGGCGGCGACCGCCGCGGTCGACTGGTCGACCGGCGCGGTCACCCTCGACGGTGCGGAGGCCGTGGCCGAGCTGGTCCGGCGCGGGGTCGACCCGCCCGAGGACGACGCGGCCACCGCGGCGTACCGGCGGCACGCGCTCGGCGTGCTGGCCCGGCGGCTGCTGCTGCGCGCGGGTGGTGCCGATGACCGATGACGAGTGGGTCAGCTACGAGCTGACCGTGGACGGCAAGCCGCACCAGGTGACCGCGCGCTGGGACGAGTCCCTGCTGACCGTGCTGCGGGAGCGCCTCGGCGTACGCGGGCCGAAGCTCGGCTGCGCGCACGGCCGGTGCGGCGCCTGCACGGTCACGCTCGCGCTGGACGGCGAGTCGGCGCTGACCTGCTCGTGCCTGCTGCCCGCCGCCGCGGCCGCCGGCGCCGACGTCTCGACCGTCGCGTCGCTCGCGGCCGGCGACGGCGCGCTCTCGGACGTGCAGGACGCGTTCCTCGAGGCCGGCGCGGTCCAATGTGGATACTGCACGGCCGGGATGGTGCAGTCCGCCACCGGCCTGCTGGAGCGCAACCCGGACCCGACCCGGGACGACGTGGTGGCCGCGCTGTACGGCAACCTCTGCCGGTGCACCGGCTACGGCCGGATCGTCGAGGCGGTGCTGGCGACCGCGGCCCGGCGGCGGAACCGATGAGTCCACAGGGGACGGTCGGCGCCGGGGCCCGCCGGCCGGACGGCGCGGCCAAGGTCACCGGCACCTTCGAGTACGCCAACGACCTGGCTCGGCCGGGAATGCTGCACGGCGTCACCCTGCGCTCGCCGCACCCGCACGCGCGGATCCTTCGCATCGACACCACCGCCGCCGCAGCGATGCCGGGCGTGCGCGCGGTCCTCACCGCCGACGACATCCCGGGCGAGGTCCACTTCGGACTGACCCTGCGGGACGAGCCCGCCCTGGCCGACGGCGTGGTCCGGTACGCGGGCGAGCCGGTCGCCGTGGTCGCCGCCGACGATCCCGTGCTGGCCGCCCGGGCTGCGGCCGCGATCGTGGTCGACTACGCGCCGCTGCCCGCGGTCACCGACCCGCAGGAGGCGCTGACCGCGCCGCCGCTGCACCCGGAGGGCAACGTCTACCGGCACGTCGACTACGCCGCCGGCGATCCCGCGATGCCCGGGGCGGTCGTCAGCGTCGAGGGGACGTACCGGCTGGGCATGCAGGACCCGGCGTTCCTCGCCCCCGAGGCCGGGCTGGCCTGGCCGAGCCCGGACGGCGGGGTCGAGCTGGACGTGGCGACCCAGTGGCTGCACTCGGACCGCAACCAGATCGGCTGGGTCACCGGGCTGCCGCCGGAGAAGGTCCGGCTGCGGCTGTCCGGGGTCGGCGGCGCGTTCGGCGGCCGCGAGGACATGACGCTGCAGGCGCACGCCTGCCTGCTGGCCCTGCACACCGGCCGTCCGGTCAAGATCGAGTACTCCCGGGAGGAGTCGTTCCTGGCCCACCGCCAGCGCCACCCCGGCACGATCTGGCTGCGGCACCACGCCACCGCCGACGGCACCCTGGTCGGGCTGGAGGCGCGCGTCCTGCTCGACGGCGGGGCGTACGCGTCGACCTCGCCGGTGGTGGTGACGAACACGGCCACCCTGCTGCAGGGGCCGTACCGGGTGCCGAACGCGGTGATCGACGCCTGGTCGGTGCGGACCAACAACCCGTCCTGCGGGGCGATGCGCGGGTTCGGGGTGCCGCAGGCGGCGTTCGCGCACGAGGCCCAGATGGACGCGCTGGCCGGCGCGCTTGGCCTGGACCGGGTCGAGCTGCGGCTGCGCAACGCGCTGCGGCAGGGCGACGTCACCACGTACGGGCAGGTGCTCGACCAGCCGACGCCGGTGCGCGAGGTGATCGAGGGCTGCCGCGACCTGCCGCTGCCACCGTCCACTGTGGAGGTTCCCGGGGGCGCCGGCCGGGCGTCGGGGCCGCGGCACGTCCGCCGCGGCGTCGGCTGGGGCGTGATCGCCAAGAACCTCGCCTTCTCCGAGGGGTTCGTCGACGAGTCCACCGCGACCTGCGAGCTGCGCGACGGCGTGGTCAGCCTGCAGTGCGCCTGCGCCGAGGTCGGCCAGGGCTTCGTCACGATCGCCGAGCAGATCGCCCGCTCCGTCCTCGGCGCGACCGCGGTGACCGTCGAGCAGGCCGACACCGGGATCGCGTCGGCCGGGTCGACCTCGGCCAGCCGGCAGACGATGGCCTCCGGTACGGCCGTGCACCAGGCCTGCGCGGCCGTCCGGGACCGGCTGCTGGACCGGGTCGCCCGCCGGCGGGGCCTGCCCCGCGCCGCGCTCGCGATCGCCGCGGGCATGGTCACCTGCGCCGGCGAGCCGGTCGTCCCGGTCGCGGCGGCCGCACCGGGCCGGACGATCCGGGCCACCGAGCACTTCGTGCACCCCGCGACCGTCGCCCTGGGCGAGCCCGGGCCCATCTACGTCGCCTTCGGGTACGCGGCGCAGCGCGCCGTCGTCGACGTCGACGTCGAGCTCGGCCTGGTCAAGGTCGTCCAGGTCGCCTCCTGCCAGGACGTCGGCACCGTCATCAACCCGGTCCAGCTGCTCGGCCAGGTCGAGGGCGGCATCGTCCAGGGGCTCGGCTTCGCGCTGATGGAGCAGGTGATCGTCCGGGACGGGCACATCCGCAACCCCGACCTGCAGGACTACCTCATCCCGACGATCGCCGACGCCCCGCAGGTGGTGTCCGCCTACGTCGAGGTGCCGCAGCCGGGGATGCCGTACGGCTGGAAGGGGGCGGGGGAGCTGCCGCTCTGCGCGGCCCTGCCGGCCATCGCGGCCGCGGTCCGGGACGCCACCGGGCTGCCCCTCCCGTCCGCCCCGATCCGCCCCGACGACATCGCCCTCGCCCTCGGCGCCGCCCCCATCGTCCGCTGGACCACCCCGCCGCCGCCCCCGGTCGCGGACTCCCCGTACCCGGACCCGTCCGGACGGGGCGACGGAACCTGGGAGAGATCCGGCGCCGACGGCCACGAGCCCGCCCCCGGCTAGATCTCAGCCGCGCCGCCCCGGCTCAGGCAGGGCCGTCGAGGAGGGGGAGGAGGGCGGGCGGCACCGTCTCGGCGCCGACAGTGGGCCGGGCGGCCAGCGCGTCCGGCGGGAGGCCGGCGCCGGCCAGGACCGCCGCGGCCTGCGACTCGGGCAGGGTGTCGAACCAGGTGCGGCCGAGGCGGGAGCGGCCCGCCGGCGTGAGCCGGCCCCACAGCCGGAGCCGCGCCATCCCGCCGTCCGGGTACACGTCCAGCCGAGCCTCGCGGACGGCCGGCCCGGGCGGCAGCGGGAACCGGTGCCGGGTGTCCGGCAGCAGCGCCGTGCGCGACATCAGCTCGACCGGGCTGCCGTCCGCCCCGAGCCCGGTCAGCCGGGCCCAGCCCGGCGCGTTGTGCAGGAAGTACGACGTGTCCAGCTCGGCCCGCTCGACGACACCCTCGCCGGCCAGCCGGACCGACACCCAGTCGTTGCCGGGACCGCGCCGCCGCGCGGTCTCCCAGCCCTCACCCATCGACCGGGCCACGCCGGGCGAGATCAGCTGCACCGGTCTGGAGTAGAACTCGTTGCTGCAGCCCGCGATCGTGGCCCCGTTGTCGAGCGCGGCCAGGTCGAGCGGCCCGGCGCCGAGCAGCCGCGGGTCCGGCACCGGCGTCCCGTGCACCCGCAGCCGTGCCACCCCGCCGTCCGGGTGGATCCGCAGCCGCACGTGGGTGACGCGCCGTCCGGAGGGCACCGCGAGGGAGTTGCGCGCGTCACCGTCCACTCGCGACTCGGCCAGCAGCGGCTGCCAGTCCATCGTGGACAGTTCGCCGGCGGCCGGGTATCCCTCGACCCCGAGGCCGTCCAGCGACGCCGCCGCCGGGTAGTTGCCGGTGAAGAAGCTGGTGTCCACGACGATCCCGGACACGATCCCGGGCACGCCGAGCCGCACGATCACCCAGTCCGTGCCGGGGGAGCGGCGCCGGCGGGTCTCCCAGCCGTCGTACACCTTGCCCTGGTGACCGAAGTCGTCGTGCCGGGCCGGCGGGTGCGGCAGGATCAGGTTCTCGGCGTCGGCGAAGGCGGCGTCGTTGCGGGCCACGACCGCGCCGCCGAGCGCCCGCGACGCCAGGTCGGGGAGCGCGAGGAAGCCGGTCACAGCAGCCGCCCGAGCGGCAGGTCGCCGGCGGGCAGGCCGCGCAGCCAGGTCGATCGCACCACGCCCCGCAGCCTACGACCCGCGTACGCGCTGACCGGGTTGCGGTGCCGCAACGCCGCCACGTCGACGGTGAACTCCTCGTCCGGCGCGAACGCGACCAGGTCGGCGTCGTACCCGGCGGCGATCGTGCCCTTCCCGGCCAGGCCGGCGAGGCGGGCGGGTCCGGCGGCCATCCACCGCACGACGTCCACCAGCGGGACGCCCCGGGCCGCGGCCGCGGTCCACACCACCGGCAGCGAGAGCTGCAGCGAGGAGATCCCACCCCAGGCCGCGCCGAAGTCGCCGCTGTCGAACCGCTTCAGCTCCGGCGTACAGGGGGAGTGGTCGGAGACGACGCAGGTCAGGGTGCCGTCGGCGAGCCCGGCCCAGAGCGCGTCCCGGTTGGCGGCGTCCCGCACCGGCGGGCAGCACTTGAACTGGGTCGCCCCGGCCGGCACGTCCTCGGCCGCGAGCGCGAGGTAGTGCGGGCAGGTCTCGGCGGTGATCCGGACGCCCTCGGCGACCGCCGCGCGCAGCAGCGGCAGCACCGCGGCCGCGGACACGTGCACGACGTGCACCCGGGCGCCGGTCTCCCGGGCCGCCTCGATGAGCCCGGCCACCGCGCGGGTCTCGGCCTCGGGCGGGCGGGAGGCGAGGAAGGCCGCGTACGCGCGGTCGTGCGGGGCCGGCCGGATCGCCGCCTCGTCCTCGCAGTGCGCGATGAGCAGCCCGTCGAAGGTCGCCAGCTCGGTCAGCGCCGCCCGCAGGTGCGCCGGATCCAGCGGCGGGAACTCGGGTACGCCCGAGTCGAGCAGGAAGCACTTCACCCCGTAGGCACCGGCGTCGTGCAGGGCCCGCAGGTCGCCGGCGTTGCCGGGGATCGCGCCGCCCCAGAAGCCGACGTCGACCCGGATCTGCGGCTGGGCGGCGGCCCGTTTGACCGCCAGCGCCGCGGCGTCCACCGTCGGCGGGATGCTGTTCAGCGGCATGTCGAGGATCGTGGTGACGCCGCCGGCCGCGGCCGCCGCGGTGGCGGTCGCGAACCCCTCCCACTCGGTCCGCCCGGGCTCGTTCACGTGCACGTGCGTGTCGACCAGCCCCGGCAACAGCACCGTGTCGTCGTCGAGCACGACGGTCCCGGTGGCGTCGAGGGACGAGTCCCAGTCGGCGACCACGGCGACCCGTCCACCCGCGACGCCGACCCGGGCGGGTACGAGCGCGTCGCCGATCACCGCCCGGCGCGCGGCGACGACGAGGTCGAGGCTCACGCCACCACCGCCGCGGGCAGCAGCCCGTCCAGACCGGCCAGCGCGACCGGCAGCTCGGCGCCCCAGGCCGTCGCGGTCCAGCCGCCGTCGAGCGGCAACCGGACCGTGTCCGTCCCGACCGCGGGGTCCACAGTGGACCCGTCCAGCACCAGCTCGGCCGCGTACGCCCGGGGCGTGAACGGCGCCGCCCAGCCCGCCCCGCCCGGACCCAGCTCCTGGCTCGTGTGCAGCAGCGGCCGGCCGTCCCGCTCGACCCGGACCGTGCCGGTCCAGCGCCCCGGTCCCGCACCGGCCCGGCCGAGCACGACCCGCTCGGTCAGCCGCAGCCGGCCCTCCGGTCCGAGCCGCGCGGTCGTCGTCGCGACGTGGGTCGCGCGGGCCGTCACGACGGTCGGCGCCAGCGCCAGGTCCAGCGCACCGGCCACGTCGAGCGCGACGGTCGTCCCCGACGGGGCGCCGGCCGCCGCCGGCAGCACCACCGCTGCCGCCGCGCTGCGCACCAGCAGCCGCGCGCCCGCCTCGACCGTGATCGTCAGGGTGACCGAGTCCCCGCCGAGCGGGCCGGCCGCCGTGCCGACCAGGTGGACCGAGCCGGGACCCGTCGCCCGGACCGCCAGCGCGCCGGACGCCCGCAGCACCGGCAGCACGGTCCGCCCGCCGGGATCTGCCCGGGCGACGATCTCGACCTCGGTCCTCACACCCCTACTCGTACCAGCGAGCGCACCCAGTCGGCCACCGGCCCGGCCGTCGGGTCGTCCCGCAAGTGCGAGCCGACCTGGATCGGCCGGTCGCCGGCGTTGTGCACCCCGAGCTCGATCCGCGCCGCTCCCTCGCGGGTGCTGATCGTCCCGTCCGCCGGGGTCACCTCGCCGGGTATCACGGGATCGGGTGGTGGACGGTCACGAGCTTGGTCCCGTCCGGGAAGGTCGCCTCCACCTGCACCTCCGCCAGCATCTCCGGCACCCCGTCCATGACGTCGTAGTGGCCGAGCACCGTGCGCCCCGACTGCATCAGCTCGGCGACGGACACGCCGTCGCGGGCGCCCTCAAGCAGGTGGTCGGTGATCACCGCGACCGACTCGGGGTTAGTTCAGCTCGAGCCCGCGACCCTGCCGGCGCCGGGCCAGCTCCGCCGCGTACGACAGCAGCAGGCGCTCCTGCTCGTGCGGGGTCAGCTGCATCCGCGGCACTCTGACGACGCCCTGTTACCACCAGATCACCTGAGGCGGTCGAGCGTGGCGCGGTCCAGGCCGACCTCGGCGGCGTCGACCGCCCCGCAGTCCAGGGCCCGGGTGATCACCGCGGCCAGCGCCCGCGCGGTCGCCGGCTCGTCCAGCACGCCGCCCTCGGCCCCGGCCAGGTACGTGGACAGCCGCTCCCGCGCCGCCGGCAGCGCGTCCCGGAAGAACGTGTACGTGGCCAGGTAGCGGGTCGGCAGCTGCGCCGGGTGCAGGTCCCAGCCCTGGTAGAGCCCGGTCCGCAGCGCCCGGGTGACCAGCCCCGCGTGCCGGCGCCAGGCCGCGTCCCGGCCCGGTCCGACCGGCAGCAGGTTCGAGGAGCCGTCGACCGCGCGGGCGCCGGTGCCGGCCACCGCGACCTGCATGACGGCCTTGGCGTGGTCGGCGACCGGGTGGTCCGAGGCCTGGTACGCCGCCGCGACCCCGAGCGCGGCGGAGTAGTCGTACGTGCCGTAGTGCAGGCCGCGGCACCGGCCCGCGGCCGCGTGCACCATCGCCGCCGCGGTCGCCGCACCGTCCGGGCCGAGGACCGCCTGCGGCGTCTCGACCTGCAGCTCCAGCGCCAGCGTGACCCCGTGCTCGTCCTCCAGCGCGGCCAGCAGCCCGACCATCGCGCGGACCTGGTCGACGTCGGTGACCTTGGGCAGCGTGACGAGGACCTCGTGCCCCGCGAGCCGGGACAGGAACAGGTCCAGCGTCCGCACCCCGCGGCGCCGGGTGGCCGGCTCCAGCGACTTGGCCCGGATCCCCACGTACGGCGGCGCGACCCCGGCGGCCAGGTCGGCGCCGACCGCCTCGGCCGCGGCGAGCACGTCCCGGTCCTCGTCGTCGCCGCGGTAGCCGTCCTCGGCGTCGACCCGCAGGTCCTCGACCGGCTCGCGCTCCAGCTTGGCGACGACCCGGGGGAGCACGGCCGCCGGCAGCCCGGTGATCGCGGCCAGGTCGGCGCCGTCCAGCGCCGCCAGGGCCGCGGAGCCCCACCGGGCGGCCAGCCCGGGCCGGACGCGGTCGGCCGGGACGTAGACCGTGTGCACCGGCTGCCGGCCCCGCGGCTCACCCGGGTACCGCGCCGCCCGGGCGGCGTCGGACGCGGCCAGCCGCCGATCCAGGTCGGCGAGCACGGCGTCCGGCAACACCCGATCATCGTCGCACCCCGGCTCGCCGGCCCGATCGACCCGGCCGGCAGGGTCGAGTTGCGCAGCGGGCCCGGCCCGGGTCGCCCCGCGCGGGGGACCGGTAGCGTGGCGCGGGTGTCGTGGACGCTGGCCGAGTTCAACGCGCTGCCCGGCGCGGCGGCCGAGCGTGAGCTGGCGGCGGCCAACGCGGCGCCGCGGTTCGCCCGCGAGGTCGCCGCCGGACGCCCCTACCCGAGCCTGTCCGTACTGGCCGACACCGCGACCGACGTCGCTGCCGGCCTGGGCTGGGACGAGGTCGGGCAGGCCCTGGCCGCGCATCCGCGCATCGGGGAGCGCGCGGCCGGCGACTCGGCCGAGGCCGCCTCGTCCCGGCGCGAGCAGGCGGCGATGAGCGACGCCGACGACGCCGTCCGGGTCGCGCTGGCCGAGGGCAACCGCGCGTACGAGGAGAGGTTCGGGCACGCGTTCCTGATCCGGGCCGCGGGCCGGACGCCGGCCGAGATGCTGGCCGCCCTGCGGCGCCGGCTGGAGCTGGACCCGGCGGCGGAACGGGCCGAGACGACCGCGCAACTCACGCAGATCACCCGGTTGCGGGTGGAGAGGCTGGTGACCGGGTGAGCATGTCCACCCACGTCCTGGACGGGACGACGGGCCGTCCGGCCGGCGGTGTCGCGGTGCGACTGTCCGGTTTGGACGGTACGCCGCTGGCCGACGGGCACACCGATCCCGACGGCCGCTGCGCCCTGGCCCCGTACGACCTGGACCCCGGCACGTACGAGCTGACGTTCGACTCCGGCGGCTACTTCCAGGAGCGCACGTTCTACCCGTCGGTGACGGTCACGTTCACCATCCGCGACGGCGGCGCCCACCACCACATCCCGTTGCTGCTCTCGCCGTACTCCTACACGACCTACCGGGGGGCCTAGATGGGGATCGTGCTCGGGCCCAACCAGTACGGCAAGGCCGAGGTGCGGGTCGTCGCGATCGACCGGACGACCCCCCGCCACGGCATCAAGGACCTCAACGTCTCGACCACCCTGCGCGGCGACTTCGCCGCGGCCCACCTGGACGGCGACAACGGGCACGTGCTCGCCACCGACACCCAGAAGAACACGGTCTTCGCCTTCGCCCGCGACGGGATCGGCGAGATCGAGGACTTCGGGCTGCGGCTGGCCCGGCACTTCGCCGGGGCGTACCGGTGGATCACCGGCGCCCGGATCGAGGTCGAGGAGTACGGCTGGGACCGGATCCCGGTCGGCGGCCGCGAGCACGACCACGCGTTCACCCGGGCCGGCGGCGAGGTCCGCACCGCGGTGGTGACCGTCGACAGTGGACAGGAATACGTCCTCAGTGGACTGTCCGGTCTGGTCGTGCTGAAGACGACCGACTCCGCGTTCGCCGGGTTCCCGCGGGACCGCTACACCACGCTGGCCGAGACCGACGACCGGATCCTGGCCACCGCGGTCAGCGCCCGCTGGCGGCACACCGGCACCGTCGACTGGGCCGGCAGCTTCGCCGGCATCCGGGCCGACCTGGTCGAGACGTTCGCGACCGAACCGAGCGAGGCCCTGCAGCAGACGCTCTACCAGATGGGTTCGGCCGTCCTCAGTGGACGGCCGGAGCTGGCCGAGATCCGGCTGTCGATGCCGAACAAGCACCACTTCCTGCAGGACCTGAGCCCGTTCGGGCTGGACAACCCGAAGGTCGTCTACCACGCCGACGACCGGCCGTACGGGCTGATCCAGGCCGTCGTCCAGCGCGACGACGCGCCCCCGGCCGGCACCGCCTGGGAGGGCACCCCCCAGTACGGCTAGAGCTGCGCGAGCAGCTCGGCCAGCCGGTCCATCGCCCCGGCCGCACCGCCGTCGCCACCGAAGGCGCCCGCCGCGGAGGCCGGGAACACCGAGCTGTCGGTGAACCGGGTCCGGCCGTCGCCGAGGTCGGTGAAGGCCAGCGTCTCCAGCAGCACCACCCCGGGGAACCCGCCGTATTCGAAGGTCTGCACGATCCGGTCCTCGGCGACGGAGTGGTAGACCCCGTGGAAGGCGTTGGTGCCGCCGTCGGCGCTGGTGTTGACGAACCGCCAGCTGCCGCCGGCCCGCGGCTCCAGCGCCTCGACGACGAGCTGCTCGTCCTTCGGCGCCCACCAGCGGGCCACCAGCTCCGGGTCGGTGAAGGCCCGGAACACCTGCGCCCGCGGGGCGTCGAAGGTCCGGTCGAAGCTGAACTCCTGGTTGGTCATCCCTGCTCCTTGGTCTCGGCGAGCAGCTGCGCGAGCCGGTCGTAGCGTTCCTCGGTGCGGCGGCGGTGCGCGGCGATCCAGTCGGCGGTCTCGGCCAGCGGCTCGGGCGCCAGCCGGCACGGCCGTCGCTGGGCGTCGCGGCCGCGGGTGATCAGGCCCGCCCGCTCCAGCACCTTCAGGTGCTTGGACACCGCCTGCAGGCTGATCGGGAACGGCTCGGCCAGCTCGTTCACCGTCGCATCGCCCACGGCGAGCCGGGTGATGATCGCCCGCCGCACCGGGTCGGCCAGCGCCGCGAACGTGGTGTCCAGGTCGCTCATGCTCAACCTCTCGGTTGATAAACCGTCGGGTTGACTATGGCGGCGACGCGGGACGGCGTCAAGCGGAGAGGCCGGTCAGAGCCAGTGCCGGCGGCGGAACTGGAGGTAGAGCCCGACGCAGGCGACCAGGATCACGCCGAGCACGACGAAGTAGCCGTAGTGGGTGTGCAGCTCCGGCATGTTGTCGAAGTTCATCCCGTAGATGCCGGCGATCGCGGTCGGCACCAGCGCGATCGCAGCCCAGGCGCTGATCTTGCGGACGTCCTCGTTCTGCCGTGCCGCGGCCTGGTTCTGCTGCACCGCGACCCGGGCCAGGTCGGCCTGCAGCACACCGGTGAGCAGGTTGTCGTAGCCGTCGATGCGGTCGCCGACCCGCAGCAGGTGGTCGTGCACGTCCCGGAAGTACTCGACCGTCTTCGGGTCGACGCCCGGGACGGCTCCGGCGGCCAGCTCCTCCACCGCCGGCGCCAGCGGCTGCACGGCGCTGCGGAACTGCAGCACCTCGCGCTTGAGCTTGTAGATCCGCTCGCTGTGGTTGCTCTGGTCGCCGCCGAAGACCTGCACCTCGATGTCGCTGACGTCGACGTCGATCTCGCCGGCGACGCTCTCGTAGCCGTCCACGACGATGTCGAGCAGCCGGTAGAGCACCGCGGACGGGCCCCGCCCGAGCAGGTCGGAGTCGTCGTCGAGGTCCTTGCGAACCCGGCTGACCACGTCGTTGTCGCCGTGCCGGACGGTCACCACGAACGTCTCGCCCAGGAATACCGCGACCTCGTCGACCTCCACGATCTCGACGTGGTCGACGTAGCGGACCGGCTTGACCACGACGAACAGCACGTCGCCGTACCGTTCCAGCTTGGGGCGCTGGTGCGCCTTGACCGCGTCCTCGACCGCCAGCGGCGGCAGGTCGAACTCGGTGGCGACCGCGGCGATCTGCTGCACCGTCGGCTCGACCAGGCCGAGCCAGACGAACCCGTCCCGGACCGTACGGGCCGCGCGCCGGGCGTCCGGGACCGTGAGCCGGCCGCCGCGCCGCTTGCCGCCGTCGTAGACCGCGCAGTCCGCGACCGTCCCGTCCAGCTCGACCGGGCCGAGGTGGTCCGGCTCGCCCGGCCGCCGCGCGGCCGGCGTCCGCGGCTCCAGGACGTCGAGCGGCCCGCCGGTCAGCCCGCGTTCGACCGCGCGCGCCAGCCAGCGCCGAGCGGTCTCGCGTCCAGGCAGCACGGCACCCTCCTGCGGTCAGGATGTCACGCGGCCAGTAGGTTGCCGGGCGTGGACGGCAGCACCTCGCACCGCTCCCGCCGGACGTCGTCGGGTCCCGGGCGGCTGCTCGTGCTCGTGTACGGGATCTTCGCGCTGTCGGCCACCGCGCGCGCGGCGGTCCAGATCGCGACGAAGTTCTCGGATGCGCCGCTGGCGTACGTGCTGTCGGCGTTCGCGGCCGTCATCTATCTCTGCGCCACGGTCGGGCTCGCGCGCTCCGGCCCGGCCGGCCGCCGGCTGGCCACGGTCGCCGTCAGCGTAGAGCTGATCGGCGTGCTGGTGGTCGGCTCGATCAGCCTGGCCCAGCCGGACGACTTCCCGGACGCCACGGTCTGGTCCGGGTACGGCGAGGGCTACGGGTTCGTGCCGCTGGTGCTGCCGATCCTGGGCCTGCTCTGGCTGCGCCACACCCGGGAGCGGGCGTGATCGACGGGCTGGCGTACCCGGTCATGGCGGTCTCGGTGCTGGTCGGGCTCGGCACCATCGGCTTCGCGCTGGCCGACCGCCGCCCGCTGACCCTGCTCGCGTACGGGCTGGTGCTGGTCGAGATGGCCGCCGTGATCCAGGTCCTGGTGGCGATCGTGCAGGCGATCCGCGGCGAGCGGCCGCACGAGGTCGCGACCTTCGTCGGGTACGCACTCACCTCTCTACTGGTGCCGCCGCTCGGCGCGCTCTGGGCGCTGTCGGAGAAGACGAAGTGGGGGACCGGTGCGGCCGGCGTCGCCTCGCTCGTGCTCGCCGTACTGACCCTGCGAATGAAGCAGGTGTGGGGATAGTCGCTTCCGGGGGATGGGAGGCTCAGCCCATGGCGGCGGTGACGGTACGGGGACGAGCGGCCGAGGACGTCGAGCCGGACCGCGTCCGGCTCACGCTCGCGGTGCAGGCCGAGGCGGCCACGGGCGCGGAGGCGCTGGGGCTGGTGGCGGAGCGGTCCGCCGCCACCGACGCCGCTCTGGACGCGGCCGGTGACCTGGTGCTGCGGCGCCGGCCGGCCGCGGTGTCGTTGAGCCCGGTCTGGTCGGAGTCACGGGTGATCACCGCGCAGAGCGCCAGACGGGTGATGACGGTCGAGGCGACGGCGGCCGGGTCGTTCGGGGACCTGCTCGCCCGGCTGGCCGCCGTACCGGGATCGGCGGTGGAGAGCACCGAGTGGATCGTCGACCCGGACAACCCGGTGCACGGCCGGCTGCGCGGCCTGGCCGTGGCCGACGCCCGGCAGCGGGCGGTCGACTACGCGCAGGCCGCTGAGCTGCGGCTCGGCTCGCTGGAGTGGATCACCGAGCCGGAGGTCCGGCCCGGTGACACCGGCTGGTACACGCAGGCGAAGGCGGTCGCGCTCGGTTTCGCCGGCGATTCCGGGCCGACCCTGGAGCTGCGTCCGGAACCGGTCACGGTCACGACCGCGATCGACGTCCGGTTCGCGCTGCTCGCCTGACAATCCGGCGTGCCGTTCACATAGCGGCACGTCGTGAGCGCGAAACATCGGTGTCGTGGCGCGTTTCCTTCCTTTCTCACGCGCAGCGCACACGGTCAATCAAAAGATGGGCGCGCGCGGGGGCGTCATGACCCTTATGGTGGACCCCGCCGGGGAGCCGGGAAGGTCGAGAAGCGTGCCTGGGCGCCCCCCAGACAGGCCTCTTTCACGGGGGGTGACATGACAGCCGAAGCGCCGTCCGCGGTGTCCGCCGAGGAGTCGCCGCAGTCCGTCGTGGATGTGGCGCCGCGTCAGCGACCCCTGCCGGATCCACCTGAGGGGTCCACAGAGGGCGATGGCGCCCGTCCCGACGCCTCCGACGACGGCGCTGCCGCCGCCACCGAGACGGGTGAGCTGATCCAGGGCCGGTTCGGTCCACCGGAGCGGCCCTCGGGCGAGGTCGTCCACGGCCGGTTCGGTACGGCCGAGACGGCCGACGTCCCGGGCGAGGTCGAGGCGGACGCCGATCAGGCCGATCCATCCGATCCATCCGATCAGGCCGGACCGGACGACTCCGTCGTCGAGGTCGCCGATTCCGTCGAGGTCGCCGATTCCGTCGATTCCGTTTCCGTCGTTTCCGTCGAGGTCGCCGAGCCTTCGGTCGAGGTGGTCGAGGACACCGCAGTCGCGGCCCCGGTCGCCGAGCCCGGCATCGACACGACCGACGAGGTCATCGCGGTCATCGCGGTCGACGCGCCGATGGCGGACGAGGTCGTGGCCGAGCAGGTGGCCGAGCAGCTCGGCACCGTCGTCGGCGACGACGTCGAGGCTGACCCGGCCGAGTTCGCCGCCGCCGCCGTGCTCGACGTCCTGCGCGCCTCCGGCTGGGCCGACGCCGGCGAGGCGGCGGAGCTGCGGGCCGAGGCGACCCGGATGCGGGAGCTGCTGTCCGAGGTCATCCGCGACCACCGCGCCCGCGAGGCGTCCGCGGCCGGCTTCGAGAACCAGCAGCTCTACTGGCTGGTGCCGCTCCTGCGGGCCGCCCACGGGGTCGCGTTCGGCAGCCTCGGGGCGAAGGTCGCGCTGCGGACCGCGGTCCAGGAGGTGCCGACGGAGGTGCTCGCCCAGGCCGGGCTGCGCATCGACTACGGCGTCGAGCCCGACTACCAGGAAGACCGCCAGGACCCGCGCTAGACGCGGTTCGCGGGCAGGTTCTGCAGTCGGACCTGCCCGCGGGCGACGATCCGCTCGTTCTCGTCCCGGATCTCCACCAGCCAGAGCTGCTGCAGGCGGCCGCGGTGGATCGGCGTCCCGGTCGCGGTGAGACGGCCGTCCCGGACCGCCCGCAGGAAGTCGGTCTGGTTGCTCACGCCGACGACCTGACCGCGCTCGTACCAGGTCGCGGCGGCGACGCTGGCGACCGTCTCGATCACCGAGCAGTGCACCCCGCCGTGCACGATCCCGTACGGCTGGTGGTGCGCGGGCCGCACGTCCCAGGCCGCGACGACCTTGTCCCCGCTGACCTCGAGCAGCTCCAGCCCCAGCCAGTTGACGAAGGCACCGGCATCCGGGGGCAGGTCCGTGTCCGTGTCCGTCACGGCGGAAAGCCTAGGTCAACGCGGTACGCAGACCGTCAGCGCGTTCGGCACGATCGCCGCCTTGGCCTTGCGGGCCTCGCCCCGGGCGCCGCCGTCCAGCTCGATCGGCAGCGGCCGGTCCAGCCGGATCGAGACCTTGGTGCCGCGGGTCATCCGCACGTACCGCGAGTCCTCGGAGCGGCCGAGCGTGATGCGGCCGAGCGTCCGGGCCCACTGCAGCACGCCCGAGGCGGTGGTGACGCCGACCTCGAGCAGCCCGTCGGACGGGTCGGCGTCGTCGAAGGCCGGCACGCCGCCGACGATCCGCCCGACGTTGCCGAGCAGCAGGCAGCTGGCCGGGCCCTCGTACCAGACCGTGCCGTCGACCTTCACCCGCGCCTGGACCAGCGGGCCACGGATGCCGCTGAGCCCGGACCGGACGTACGCCAGCCGGCCGAAGCGGGCCTTGGCCCGCCGGTCCGCGCCGCCGACCAGCTCGGCGTCGAAGCCGAGCCCGGCCATCACCGCGAAGTGCTCGCCGTCGAGGATGCCGAGATCGAGCGCGCGGCGCCGGCCGTGCAGCGCGATCTGCAGGGACTCGGCCAGCTTGTGCGGGATGCCGAGGTTGGTGGCGAGCAGGTTCGCGGTGCCGGCCGGCAGCAGGCCGACCGGGACGCCCGAGCCGGCCAGCGCGTCGGCGGAGCGCTGGACCATCCCGTCGCCGCCCCAGACCAGCACCAGCTCGGCCCCGTCGGCCAGCGCCTTGCGGGCCTGTTTCGGCGCCTTCTTGGACTTGGCCACCTCGTACCAGAGCGGGTCCTGGACGCCGGCCTCGTCCAGCGCCTCCCGCAGCGCGTCCAGACCAGCGCCGTGCATCCTCTTCTTGCGGTGTGCGAGCACCGCGACGCGTTCGGCCACGCCTGACGGATTACCCGATCCCGCTGTCGATCACGCCCCGGCGCTGGTCCGGTCGCCGCGGTCACCCTCCGGCCGGCTGCTGCTCCCGTCCCGGAGGGGCGTCCGACGGACGTGGTCGACACCACCACCCGCCCGAGCCTGCTCACCGACGTCTGCTCGCGCAGCGTCGCGATCGGGACGCTCGAGGGCATCGACGGATCCCGGCCTTACTGCACGGCCGGCGGGGTGGGGGCGGTGCTCGCCGTGTTCCCGGCCGTCGGCGCTCCGATCACGCGGGTGGTCAGCGTGAACGAGCCCTGCGCCACGACCCCCACCCCGTTCCTGGCCCAGTACGACGGGGTGAAGGTCGAGTGCCGGCCCGCGGACACCGACATCGCGACCGGCCGGATCGTGCCGATCCGGGGTGATGCCCCGGCGGACCCGGTGGTGCCGCCGGACGCGGTGACGGCCAGCGGCAGCGGGCTCGACCCGGTCATCAGCCCGGCGTACGCGGCGCTGCAGGTGCCCCGGATCGCCCATGAGCGGAATCTCGGCCTCGACCGGGTCCGGCAGCTGGTGCACGACAACACGACCGGCCGTCAGCTCGGCTTCCTCGGTGAGCCCGGGGTGAACGTGCTGACGCTCAACCTGGCGCTGGACCGCATCGCGCCCGTGGCACCCTGACGTCATGGGGGAGCGCGGTGAGCTGCGGATCTATCTCGGCGCGGCTCCTGGCGTCGGCAAGACGTACGCGATGCTGGGTGAGGCGCACCGGCGGCTGCAGCGCGGCACCGACGTGGTGGTCGGGCTGGTCGAGACCCACGGCCGGGCCCGTACCGCGGAGCTGCTCGACGGGCTCGAGGTGTTGCCGCGGGTCACGGTCGACTACCGCGGCGCCGCCTTCGAGGAGCTCGACGCCGACGCCGTGCTGGCCCGCCGGCCGCAGGTCGCGGTCGTGGACGAGCTCGCCCACACCAACGTCCCCGGCGGCCGGCACGGCAAGCGCTGGCAGGACGTCGAGGACCTGGTCGCGGCCGGGATCGACGTGCTGACCACGGTGAACGTGCAGCACCTCGAGTCGCTCAACGACGTGGTCGAGACGATCACCGGGGTGCCGCAGCGGGAGACCGTGCCGGACGAGGTGGTCCGGGCGGCCGACCAGGTGGAGCTGGTCGACCTGACGCCGGAGGCGCTGCGGCGCCGGATGGCCCACGGCAACGTGTACGCGGCCGACAAGGTGGACGCCGCGCTCGGCAACTACTTCCGGGTGGGCAACCTGACCGCCCTCCGGGAGCTGGCGCTGCTCTGGCTGGCCGGGACGGTCGAGGAACAGCTCGACCGCTACCGGACCGACCACGGCATCACCTCGACCTGGGAGACCCGGGAGCGCGTCGTCGTCGCGCTCACCGGCGGACCGGAAGGAGACACGCTCGTGCGCCGGGCGGCCCGGATCGCGGCCCGGAACACCGGTGCCGACCTGCTCGCCGTGCACGTCACCCGTTCCGACGGGCTGACCGGCGCGGACCCCGCGACCCTCGCCCGGCAGCGGGTGCTGGTGGAGAGCCTCGGCGGGACGTACCACCAGATCGTCGGCGACGACGTGCCGCGGGCGATGCTGGACTTCGCCCGGGCCGAGAACGCGACGCAGCTCGTGCTCGGGGCGTCCCGGCGGGGCCGGCTGGCGCAGCTGTTCTCGCCCGGGATCGGCGTGACGGTCACCGCGCAGTCCGGCTCGATCGACGTGCACATGGTCACCCACGAGCAGGTCGGGCGCGGGCGGGGCCGGCTGCCGCGGCTCTCGGCCGGGTTGACCCTGCGCCGGCGGCTGGCCGGCCTGGTCACGGCGGTGGTCGCGCTGCCGCTGCTGACGCTGGTGCTCTCGAGCCTCCGGGACGCGCTGAACCTGACCAGCGACGTGCTGGTGTTCCTGGTCGCGGTGATCGGGGCCGCGCTGGTCGGCGGGCTCTGGCCGGCGGTGGCCGCGGCGGTCGCCGCCTCGCTGCTGCTGAACTGGTTCTTCACCCAGCCGACCGGCCGGTTCGCGATCGCGGAGCGGAACAACGCGCTCGCGCTGGTCGTGTTCCTCGCGGTCGCGGTGATGGTGAGCTGGGTGGTCGACCTGGCGGCGCGGCGCAGCAGCCAGGCCGCCCGGGCCACCGCCGAGGCCGAGACGCTGTCCACGCTGGCCGGGGACGTGCTGCGCGGCGAGACCGCGCTCACCGCCCTGCTCGACCGGGTCCGCGAGAGCTTCGGCATGGCCTCCGCCACCCTCCTCGAACGCGGCCCGGCCCCGGCGTCGGACACCGCCCCGAGTACGCCACCGGCTCCGGACCGCACCCCGGAGGATGCCGGGTGGCCGGGCGACCCGAAGACACCGCCGGCCGGGCCGGTGGTGCCGGAGCGGGCCCCGGCGGCGGACGCCCGGCCGGGTGGGGTGGAGCGGCACGGGTGGCACGTGGTCGCCAGCTCCGGTCCGGACCCGTGCGTGCGGCCCGAGAACGGCGACGTGGACGTGCCGGTCGGCGACGACCTCGCGCTGGTGCTGCGGGGACGCCCGCTGGCGGCGGAGGACCGCCGGGTGCTGGCCGCGTTCGGGGCCCAGGCCGCGGTCGCGCTGCGGCAGCGCCGGCTGGCGCAGGCGGTGGCCGAGGCCGAGCCGCTGGCCGAGGTCGACCGGACCCGGACCGCGCTGCTGGCCGCCGTCAGCCACGACCTGCGTTCCCCGCTGGCCTCGGCCAAGGCCTCGGTCTCGGCGCTGCGCAGCGACGGGGTGCCGTGGAGCGAACCCGAGCGCGCCGAGCTGCTGGCCACCGCGGACGAGTCGCTGGACCGGCTGACCCGGCTGGTGGAGAACCTGCTCGACCTGTCCCGGCTGCAGGCCGGGGCGCTCGCGGTCTTCCCGCAGCGCGTCGGGTTGGAGGACGTGCTGCCGGCGGTGCTGCGGGAGCTGGGACCGGACGGGGCCGGGATCGAGATGACGCTGGAGATGGAGCTGCCGGAGGTGATGGCGGACCCGGGCCTGCTGGAGCGGATCCTCGTCAACGTCGCGGCCAACGCGGTCCGGCACTCGCCGGCGAACGACCCGCCGCGGATCACCGGCAGTGCGCACCGGGACCGGGTCGAGGTCCGGGTGATCGACTTCGGCCGGGGCGTGCCGGAGTCGGACTGGGACCGGATCTTCGTGCCGTTCCAGCGGCTCGGTGACCGGGACAACACCGCCGGCGTCGGGCTCGGGCTGGCGCTGTCCCGGGGGCTGGCCGACGCGATGGACGGCCTGCTCTACCCCGACCACACCCCGGGCGGCGGCCTGACGATGGTGCTCTCGCTGCCGGCCGCTCCGATGACGCGGCTGCGGCGGTGAGCCGGGTGCTGGTCGTCGAGGACGACCCCCAGCTGCTGCGGGCGATGCGCATCACGCTGCACGCCCGCGGTCACGACGTGCTCACCGCGGCCACCGGGCGCAAGGCGCTGTCGGAGGCGGCCGCGGCCCGGCCCGACCTGATCGTGCTCGACCTCGGCCTGCCCGACCTGGACGGCGTGGAGGTCATCCAGGGGCTGCGCGGCTGGACCAGCGTGCCGATCATCGTGCTGTCCGGACGTACGTCCGGCGGGGACAAGGTCGCCGCGCTCGACGCCGGGGCGGACGACTACGTGACCAAGCCGTTCGGGATCGAGGAGCTGCTGGCCCGGATCCGGGCGGTCAGCCGGCGGGCGATCGCGCCGGACGGCGGGGTGCCCGCGGTCGACGTCGGGCCGTGGCGGGTCGACCTGGCCGACCGCCGCGTCACCGGCGACGGCGGCGAGGTCAAGCTCACCCCGACCGAGTGGAGGCTGCTGGAGGTGTTCGTCCGGCACCCGGGCAAGCTCATCGGGCAGCGGCAGCTGCTGACCGAGGTGTGGGGGCCGGCCAGCACCGGGGACACGTCGTCGCTGCGCCTCTACCTCAACCGGCTGCGGCGCAAGCTGGAGCCGGACCCCAGCCGCCCCCGGCACCTGCTCACCGAACCCGGTCTCGGCTACCGCTTCGAACCCTGACGCTCACGGCGCGTACGAGCCGGGGGTCCAGGCGCGGGTGCTGACGCTGAGGGCGTTCCAGGCGTTGATCGCGACGATCAGCGAGACCAGCGCGCCGATCTCGTCCGGGGAGAACTGCTCGGCCACGGCCGCGTAGTCCTCGTCCGGCACGTGCGTCTCGGTCAGCCGCGTGACCGACTCGGTGAAGGCGAGCGCGGCCCGCTCCCGGCCGGTGAAGTACGGCGTCTCCCGCCAGGCGGCCAGCCCGTACAGGCGCTGCTCGGTCTCGCCGCCGGCGCGGGCGTCCTTGCTGTGCATGTCGATGCAGTACGCGCAGCCGTTGAGCTGCGAGGCCCGCACCCGCACCAGCTCCCGCAGCCCCGGCTCGATCCCGACCCGGTCCAGTTCCTTGGTCGCGGCGTTGTCGAGGTGCGACATCGCCCGGGAGAACGCCGGCGCGGCGCTGTCGAGGTCGAGGCGGACGGGGATCTCGGTCATCGTGGTCATGACTCCACCCTGCGCGCCGAGCGGCCCGCGCGTAAGGTCCAGTTCCGTGCCGGGATCATGGGCCACTTCAGGCGTCGACCTGCATCTCGACCTGGCCGGGACGCGCGGCCGGGCCGGGCTGGAGCAGGCCCTGCGCGAGGCCGTCCGGACCGGGCGGTTGCGGCCCGGCATCCGGCTGCCGTCCTCCCGCACGCTGGCCGCGGACCTGCGGGTGGCCCGCAACACGGTCGCCGAGACGTACGGGCAGCTGGTCGCGGAGGGCTGGCTGGTGGCCCGGCAGGGTTCCGGCACCCGGGTCGCCGACCGGATCGCCGTTCCCGAGCCGAGCTCGGTCCCGGCCGATCCGCGGCACGCCGCGCGGTACACGCTGCGGCCGGGCTCGCCCGACCTCAGCTCGTTCCCCCGGACGGCCTGGCTCAGCGCGGCCCGGCGGGCGCTGGCGACCGCCCCGGCCGAGGCGCTGGGCTACTCCGACCCGCGCGGCCGGCCGGAGCTGCGCCGGATGCTGGCCGGGTACCTGGCCCGGGCCCGCGGCGTGCACGCCGATCCCGAGCGGATCGTGGTCTGCGCCGGGTTCACCCAGGGCCTCGGCCTGGTCTGCGCGGCGCTGCGGGAGGCCGGGGCGCGCTCGCTGGCCACCGAGGCGTACTGCCAGCCCGGCACCCGCGCCATCGCCGCCGCGCACGGGCTCCGGCTGGGCGCACTTTCGGTGGACGGCCGCGGCGCCCGGCTCGGGGTGGGCGCTGATGCGCTGTTGCTGACTCCGGCGCACCAGTTTCCGCTGGGCAGTGTGCTCGCGGCCGAGCGCCGGGGCGCCGCGGTGGGCACCGGCGCCTGGATCATCGAGGACGACTACGACGGCGAGTTCCGCTACGACCGGCATCCGGTCGGGGCCCTGCAGGGGCTCGCCCCCGACCGCGTCGTCTACGCCGGGACCGCGAGCAAGACGCTCGCGCCCGGGCTCCGGCTGGCCTGGCTGGTGCTGCCGGCCGCGCTCGTCGACGCCGTGGTCGCGGCGAAGGAGCGCGCCGACCGCAACAGCGGCGCGCTGGAGCAGTTGACGATGGCCGAGTTCGTCGCGAGTGGACGGTACGACCGGCACGTCCGCAGCCGGCGGCTGGCGTACCGGCGGCGGCGGGACCGGCTGGTGGCCGCGCTGGCCGAGCACGTGCCGCAGGCCCGGGTCACCGGGGTCGCGGCCGGGCTGCACGCGCTCGTCCACCTGCCGCCGGGCCGGTCCGAGGCCCAGGTGGTGGCGGCGGCCGCGCGCCGCGGTCTCGCCCTGGAACCCCTGGGCGCGTACGCCACCGGGTCGGGCGACCACCCGCCCGCGCTGATCGTCGGCTACGGCACCCCGCCGGAGTCCGCCTTCGCCCCGCGGTCAACCTGCTCTGCGCGGTCCTCACGTAGGCGGCTTGCGCCGGATCGTGTATTCGAGCACGAGGAACGGGAAGCCGAACACGGAGAACGCGTGCTCGGCCCGCAGCTCGCCGCCGGCGGTGAAGACCTCGAGCCGCTCGGCGAAGCCCGGCACCGCCAGCGCGGTCAGCTCCCGGGTCCCGGGCTCGACGTACGCGAGGTAGTGGCCGGGGTGCGGCAGGTCGCTGGTGCTGGTGAGGGTCAGCCCGCCGTCGGGCCGGTTGCGCGGCAGCAGGGTCGCGGTGAAGTCGCCCTGCGGGACCGGGAAGCCGACGCTGACGTACCCGCGCCCCTCGTGCCGGTACGTCGTGTAGATCCCGACGTAGATCGGCTCGTCGGTGTCGGCGGTGGACCGGATCCAGCCCCGGACCGTGATCGCGCCGGCCGGGTCGGAGATCGTGTCGATCCGGCTGCGGACGCCGCGCAGCGTCTCCCGCTGGTTGGCCGGCACGTTGGCCTGCCCGAGCGGGCGGGCGACGAACGTCCGGTAGAGCAGGTAGCCGGGGCGGACCCAGAGCCGCCAGCGCGGCACGATGTCCAGCGCGAACCGGGTGGTGTGCTCGTAGAACTCGCGCACCAGCGGGTCGGTGCGGGCGGCCTCGAAGTCCGGGCCGGCGAGCTGGTCGAGGTCGGCGACGATCCCGACGTCCGGGTGATCGGCCCGGTACGTGCCGCCGAGGACAGCGGCCAGGTCGCGGACGTAGCCGGTGCCGACGTACCGGGTCCGGGCCTCCAGCGGGACCACGAACGGCAGTTGCTCGGCCGGGACGCTCTCGGCCAGCAGGCGGACCTGCGGGTCCCGGAACACCACCGCCGACACCACCCGGAACACCACGATCCCCGCCGCCGCGGCCAGCGCCCCGGCCCCGGCGTCCCGCGCCGACCGGCCGCCGCCCGGCGGCAATGCCGCGCCGCCCGTCGTCCCTGTCAGTGCGGCGATCCCGCGGCCCGGAGGGACCGGCCCGCGGCGGAGGGCCGAGCGGCGGGAGACGAGGGTGCCGACGGCGGCGCCGACGAGGGGGCCGAGGGCGACCTTCTGGGGGCGGATGCCGAGCAGCCCGGCGAGCGTTCCGGCCCCGGTCGCGATCGCCCGCGGACCCGCACCCGCCTGCGCCGCCGCCCAACCCAAAGGCGCCGCCAGCGCCCCGCCGGCCGCGATCCGCGACCACAGCGGCGGGATCTCGCCCGGCTTCTGCCGGGCGCGCGCCGCGGCCTCGACCGCCGCCAGCACCGCGGCCCCGGCCACGGCGCCGCGCCCGGGCGAACGCCCGGACCTCAGCGCCGCCCCGGCCGCGGCCCCGAGGACGGCGGCCGTGCCGATCTGCGAGACCCGATCCGCGACCACCCGCAGACCGTACCGAGTCGCGGGAAACGGACCCTGAACTAGCCCAGCGGCGCCCGGACGGAAGGAACCCGCCCAGGTGGGACGGCTAGTGGCGGCGATCTCCTAGGTGTGCCGCGCACTTACCGCCCTGCCAGCACCGGAGTAGACCGGGCCCAGGGCTAGCCGTGCGTCGGCGTGCGGCGTCCTGGTCAAGGAGCTGGCCATGAGCGCTGCCGCACCTGAACCGACCCCGGCGGAGGCCCTCATCCACGTGCTGTGGATCAACGCCGGGCTCAGCTGCGACGGCGACTCCGTCGCGCTGACCGCCGCGACCGGCCCGCAGGGTGCCGCCCGGCTCGTCCGCCCGCGTCGCTCCATCCCGCCCATCGGACTGGGCCCGTCCATCGGACTGGGCCCGTCCATCGGACTGGGGCCGTCCGCCGGACTGGGGCCGTCCGCCGGGCTGGGCCCGGCCACCTCGGCCTCCGGGTCCGGACCCGGCGTCGGTTCGGCCCGCCTCGGCCGGGGCTTCCGCGCCGACGCCGACCGCGATCGGCTCGGCCGCGAGTTCGTCCTCGGCCGCCTCGGCGGCGGGCGCGCCGAGGGAACGGAGGAGGAGCAGGAGCGCGCCGATGGCCGCGACCGCGCCGAGCGCGGACGGCAGCACGTCGGTCGCGCCGGCGCCGGACCGGGTCAGCGCCGCCCCGGCGCCGACCACCCCGAACAGCCCGACCCCGATCACGCCGAGCACCGGCCGGCGCCGCGCCACGATGCCGACCACGATCGCGAACAGGGCGAGCGTGGCGACGATGCCGGCGACGAGGACGTGCTTGTCGTTCGCGCCGAACTCCCGGATCGCGAACTCCTTGAGCGCCCGCGGCGTGCGGTCCACCGCCGCGCCGCCGACCGCGATGACCGGCGCCGACTGCGGGCGGACCGCGGCCGCGAGCAGCTCGCCGACCCCGATCGCCGTACCGGCCGCGAGCAGGCCGACCAGCCCCCCGACAGCGGAGAAGGCCAGCCGGGTACGCACGGGTCGGGTCACTGCCAGGGTTCGGCGCCCGGTCCCGCCCGGTTCACCCGTACGGCGGCCGACCGGGGGAGATCCGGTGGGTCGCCGTACGGGGCGCAGGTCAGCTGGTCAGCTTGTAGACGGTCGTCCCGGCGACGGTGGTGGCGGTGTAGTTCGCCTGCACCCAGGCCCGGATCTGACTCGCCGCGCCGCTTCCGCCGCCCGGCCCGCCGCCGAGGCCGCCGCCCCCGCCGACGAAGTAGGAGATCTGCCGGGCCGCGACGTACTGCTGGAACTGGGCCAGGGTCGGCGCCGGGTCGCTGCCGGTGAACCCGCCGATCGCGATGACCGACTTCCCGCTGGACAGCTGCAGGCTCGCGGCCGAGTTGGCGCCGACGGTCGCGGCCGCCCACCTCGTCGTCGTCGACTGCAGCAGGGTGGTCAATGCCGAGGCCGACGAGGACCCGCCGCCCTGGCCGCCGCCGAACCCGCCGCCGGCCGAGGCCGGTCCCACCGACGGGATCGAGCCGGTGTGCGGCGTCGCCGCCGTCGTCACCGCGTACGCGGCCGGACCGGCCAGCCCGGCGACCAGCCCCGCGGCCAGCAGACCGGTGGCCAGCACCCGGGCGGAGGCGACCAGGAGCCCGACCGCGGCGACCGCGGTCAGCAGCGCGATCCCGTACCGCAGCTCCGGGTGCCAGGAGGCGTTGCGGCCGAGCAGCACGACCGCCCAGAAGCCGGCCGCCGCGACGGTGACCGCGAGCAGCACCCGGCCCTCGAACGACGCCCGCCGGGCCCAGAACTCGCGCCCGCCGACCGCGACGAGCGCGGCCAGCGCCGGCGCCAGCGCGACCGTGTAGTACGGGTGCACGGTCCCGGTCATGTACGAGAACGTCAGCCCGGTCACCAGCGCCCAGCCGCCCCAGAGCAGCAGCGCCGCCCGGGTCCGGTCCGTGCGCAGCCGCCGCCGGGTCACCCAGAGTCCGCCGGCCAGGGCCACCAGCGCCGCCGGCAGCAGCCAGGACACCTCGTTGCCCATCTCGGAGGAGAACAGCCGGGACAGCCCGGCCGGGCCGCCGAAGGACGAGCCGGCCTGGCCGCCGCCCGGACCGCCGCCGCCCCCGCCGTTGCCGTCGCCGCCGAAGATCCGGCCGAGCCCGTTGTAGCCGAGCACGAGGTTGAGCACGGTCCCGTCCGTCGACCCGCCGATGTACGGCGCCGACGGCCAGAGCGCGACCGCGAGCACCCACCAGCCGGCCGAGACGACGATCGCCCCGCCCGCGGCCAGCACCTGCCAGACCCGCCGCCACAGCGGCACCGGCGCGGCCACCAGGTAGACCAGCGCGAACGCCGGCAGCACCAGGAACGCCTGCAGCATCTTGGTCAGGAACGCGAACCCGAGCGCGGTGCCGGCCAGCAGGATCCAGGCCGTACGCCCCGCCTCGATCGCCCGCACCATGCAGTAGCCGCCGGCCACCAGCAGCAGGGTCAGCAGCGCGTCCGGGTTGTCGAAGCGGAACATCAGCGCCGCGGCCGGGGTCAGCGCCAGCCCCGCACCGGCGACCAGGCCGGCGGCCGGCCCGGACCAGCGCCGGACCGCGCCGTGCAGCAGGCCGACGGCGGCGATGCCGCAGAGCGCCTGCGGGACCAGCAGGCTCCAGGACGACATCCCGAAGATCCGGGCCGACAGGCCGGAGAGCCAGAGCGCGGCCGGCGGCTTGTCGACCGTGATCACGCTGCCCGGGTCGAGCGCGCCGAAGAACCAGGCCTTCCAGCTCTGCGAGCCGGCCTGGGTGGCGGCCGCGTAGAACTCGTTGGCCCAACCCGAGGCGGAGAGGTTCCAGAGGTAGAGCACCCCGGTCCCGACGAGCAGCGCGAGCAGGGCGGCGCGGGCCCAGACCGGGTCGCCGCCGAGCAGCCGGGACCGGCGGCGCGCGACCGGGGCGGCGGGTGCGGGCGCTCCAGGGGGCGCCGAGAGCGTCGCGGTCACCGAGCACCCCCGACGATCCCGGAGCGGCCCGAGCCCGCGACCGGAGCGGCGGAGCCGCCCGCGACCCGGGCCGAGCCGTCGGCCACCGGGATGCCGGCCGCACCGGCCGGCCCCGCCACCGCGGCCGGCCTGCTCCGGAACACCCACGCCCGCAGCAGCAGGAACCGCAGCACGGTCGCGGCCAGGTTCGCCCCGACCAGCACACCCAGCTCGACCGCGAGCGGCGGAGCGGTGGACGCCGCGTGCAGCAGCGCCAGCGACCCGCTGGTCAGCGCCAGCCCGAGCCCGAACACGACCAGCCCTTGCAGCTGGTGCCGCCCGGCCCCGGCCCGCCCGCTCAGCCCGAACGTCAGCCGCCGGTTCGCGGCCGTGTTCGCGACCGCGGTCAGCAGCAGCGCGACCAGATTGGCCGGCTGCGCCCCCGTGAACGACCGGAACAGCAGGAACAGGACCAGGTACGCCAGCGTGCTCGCCACCCCGATCCCGGCGAAGCGGACCAGCTGCCGGGTCAGCCCGGCCGGCACCCCGGGCGTACCCGGGTCGAGCGGGGCGCGGCCCAGCTGCTCGCGTAGCGCCGCGACCGGCAGCCGTCCGTTGGTCAGTGCTCGGGACACCCGTACCACTCCTCGCAGGTCCGCCATGGCCGTCGCGACGATGTCGACCCGGCTGTCCGGGTCGTCGACCCAGTCGACCGGGACCTCGTGGATCCGCAGCCCGGACCGCTCGGCCAGCACCAGCAGCTCGGTGTCGAAGAACCAGCCGTCGTCCTCGACCAGCGGCAGCAGCCCGTGCGCGATGTCGGCCCGGATCGCCTTGAACCCGCACTGGGCGTCGGAGAACCGCGCCGCCAGCGTGCCGCGCAGGATCAGGTTGTAGCAGCGGGAGATCACTTCCCGCTTGGCCCCGCGGACGACCCGCGAGCCGCGGTGCAGCCGGGTCCCGATCGCGAGGTCGGAGTGCCCGGACAGCAGCGGCGCCACCAGCGGCGCCAGCGCGGCCAGGTCGGTCGAGAGGTCCACGTCCATGTACGCCAGCACCGGCGCGTCCGAGGCCGACCAGACCGCCCGCAGCGCCCGGCCCCGGCCCTTCTCGGCCAGGTGCACGACGGCGACCTGCGGCAGCTCCGCGGCCAGCCGGTGGGCGAGGGCCAGGGTGCCGTCGGTGGAGGCGTTGTCCGCCACCGTGATCCGGAACCGGTACGGGAACTCCGCCGACAGGTACGCGTGCAGCCGGCGCAGGCACGACTCGAGGCCGGTTTCCTCGTTGTGGACCGGCACCACCACGTCCAGCGCGGGCACCGGGGTCGGCGGGACGGCCCGGGCGTCCACCGGCAGAGGCGCCTCGGGCGGCGCGGTCGTCGTCATGACGGCAACGATCAGCGCGATCCCTGTAGCCGTTCGGTGAGCTTGCTGTGCCCGGACTGTGGGGCTAGCGAAGCCTCGTGAGCTCCACGTTCACGCCCAGCGACTGGGCCGCGGGGCCGGAGTAGATGCCGGCCAGCGGACGGACGTCGGCGTAGTCGCGGCCGCGGGCGACGAGCACGTGCCGCTCGGCCACCTCGGACAGGTTCGAGGGGTCCAGCGGGATCCAGGTCCCGGCCCAGAACTCGACCCAGGCGTGGCTCTCGGCCGAGACCGGTTCGTCCAGCGTCGCCTCCTGGCCCGGGTAGAGGTAGCCGGAGACGTACCGGGCCGGCAGCCCGGCCGAGCGCAGCAGCGCCAGCGCCAGGTGCGAGAAGTCCTGGCAGACACCCTGGCCGAGGGCGCGGGCCTCGGCCGAGGTGGTGCCGACCGAGGTCACGCCGCGGATGTAGTCCAGCGTCTCGTTGACCCAGTGCACGGCCGCGCGGCCGGTCCCGGCCGGCGTCCCGGCCGCCCGCAGCGTCCGGGCCACGGCGTCGACCTCGTCCTCGGCCAGCACGTACGCCGACGGGGCGAGCAGCTCGGCGTACCGGTCCCGCACCTCGGGGGAGGACAGCGTGTCCCAGCCGACCTCGGGCGGGGTCACCGGCGGCGCGGTCTCCACCACCGAGGTCGCGGTCACCACCAGCTCGGTGTGCGGCACGTGCACGTCGAAGGCGTGCACCTGGGTGCCCCAGTAGTCGACGTAGCGCAGCGGGCGGGCGTCCGGCCGGATGTCCAGCCGGCTGGTCAGCAGGTGCTGCCCGCCGGCCGTGGCCGGCGTCATCCGCACCTCGTTGTACGACGCCCGCGCCGGCGCCCCGTACTGATACCCGGTCCGGTGCCGCACAGCCAGCCGCCAGCTCATCTCCCGCTCCTCGGACAGACCCGGCCTCGTCCCTCGGCCGGCTCAGCCCCCGTCGCTCCCCGCTCGCGCTGCGAGCCCCCGCGCTCGCTCATGTGGTCACCCACTCGCTCTCCTCGGTGGTCCAGCCGACCACCGCCGAGCTGCCGAAGTACCGCCGGGCGACCGACTCGCTGACGTCGGAGACGCCGCGCTGGATCGACTGCAGCCGCTGCGGCAGCCCGTCGACGATCGCCTCGGGGGAGAGGAACTCCAGGTCCGTCCGGACCCGGCCGATCAGCCGTCGGGCCTCCGGCGTCTGCCCGAACCGCCCGTTCCACTCCGCGGCCGGCTCCAGCCGGGCCAGCGCCTCCTCGCCGACGGACAGCGCGTGCAGCACCGAGCGCGGGAACAGCCGGTCCAGCAGCAGGAACTCCAGCACCAGCCGCGGCTCCAGCGCCCGCTGGTACGTGCGCAGGTAGGCCTCGTGGGCCGAGCACGCCCGCAGCGTGGTGATCCAGTGCTCGTCGCCGCGGCCCGGGGTGCCGACCGCGGCGGCCAGCAGCCGGGCGGTCATGTCGGCCCGCTCCAGCGACCGGCCCAGCGCGAGGAAGTCGTAGCCGGCGTCCCGGCTGATCGTCGAGGCGACGTACCCGGAGTACATGGCCGCGCGCTGCCGGACGTAGGAGAAGAACGGCGCCGGGCCGAACTGGCGGGCCGCCGACACCCGCCGCGGCAGCTCCAGGTGGGTGGCGTTCAGGCACTCCCAGATCTCGCCCGAGACCGCCTCCCGTACGCCCCGCGCGTTCTCCCGGGCCGCCGAGAGCGAGCCCGCGATCGAGGACGGGTTGGCCCCGTCGTACGCGAGCAGGTCCAGTACGCCGCGCATCGTCGGCGGGGCCTCGTCGTGCAGGCCCATCACGGTCGCGACGACCCGGCAGGTGCCGGCCTCGTCGACGTTCGGGTCGACGATGATCTGGTGGAAGTGCACGTCGAGCAGGCGGGCGGTGTCCTCGGCCCGTTCGGCGTACCGGCCGATCCAGAACAGGGCCTCGGCCGCGCGGCTCAGCACCGGGACCCCCGCGACTGCTGCTGTTGCTGGGCCTGCTCGGTCGGCGGCCCCGGGTCGGGCGCGTCGGCCTGCAGGGTGCCGGGCAGCAGCTCCAGCGGCCCGTCCATCGGCAGCGGCCGGGGCCGGGAGGTGAGCACCCAGGTGTCCTTGGACCCGCCGCCCTGCGAGGAGTTGACCACCAGGCTGCCCTCTCGCAGCGCCACCCGGGTCAGCCCGCCGGGCAGCACCCGGACCCGCTCGCCGTCGTTGGTCGCGAACGGCCGCAGGTCCACGTGCCGGGGCCTGAGCGTGTCCCCGTCCTGGGACGGCACCGTGGACAGCAGCACCACCTCCTGGGCCACGTACGCCCGGGGCAGCTCGGTGACCTTGCCGATCACCTCGGTCAGCTCCTCGTCGGTGGCCTGCGGCCCGATCACGATGCCGTGCCCGCCGGACCCGTCGACCGGCTTGAACACCAGCTGGTCGGCCCGGGCCAGGCAGTCGGCCCGGACGTCCGGGTCGTCCAGCCGGAACGTCGGCACGTTCGGCAGCAGCGGCTCCTCGCCCAGGTAGTACCGGATCAGCGCCGGGACGTAGGTGTAGGTCAGCTTGTCGTCGGCGACCCCGTTGCCGATCGCGTTGGCCAGCGTGACGTTGCCGGCCCGGGCCGCGTTGACCAGCCCCGGGCAGCCGATCATCGAGTCGCCGCGGAACTGCAGCGGGTCCAGGAAGTCGTCGTCGATGCGCCGGTAGACGACGTCGACGCGGCGCTGCCCGCTCGTCGTACGCATGTAGAGCACGTTGTCCCGGCAGACCAGGTCCCGGCCCTCGACCAGCTCGATGCCCATCTTGCGGGCCAGGAACGCGTGCTCGAAGTACGCCGAGTTGTGCACACCCGGCGTCATCAGCACCACGGTCGGGTCGTCGACCCCGCGCGGCGCGGTCGCCCGCAGCGAGTCCAGCATCGTCGCCACGTAGTTGGCCACCGGCTGGACCTGCTGCTCCAGGAACAGGCCGGGGAAGACGCGGGTGAGCGCCTCCCGGTTCTCCACCACGTACGAGATCCCGGACGGCACCCGCAGGTTGTCCTCCAGGACCCGCATCACGCCGTCGGAGCCGCGGACCAGGTCGATGCCGGCCAGGTGCACCCGGACGCCGGAGGCCGGCCGGATGCCGGCGGCGGCCCGGGTGAAGTTGCTGCTGGTCACGACCAGCGAGTGCGGCACGATGCCGTCGGCGAGGACCCTGCGGTCGCCGTACACGTCGGCCAGGAAGGCCTCCAGGGCGCGGACCCGCTGGGCCACCCCGGCCTCGATGTGCTCCCACTCCTGCTCCGGGATCAGCCGGGGGATCAGGTCGAGCGGGAAGACCCACTCCTGACCGGAGGAGGAGAACGTGATGCCCTGTTCCAGGAAGCTGCGGGCCCGGGCCGCGCCGCGCTCGCTCAGGTCGGCCGCGGACAGCAGCTGGAGCGCCTCGTAGAGCGACTTGGTGTGCGCGTACGGCACGCCCTCCGCGTCGACCATCTCGTCGAACGCAGGGCTGCGATACCCGGCCAGGAGCCCCTCCACGACCACTGTCTACCCCGATTCTGTTACGGGAGCTTTGCGTAACGTTCCAGAAATGAGCCCCCGCCAGATCGCCACCACCACGAACGTCGACCTGAACGCCCTGCTGGAGTTCGTCCGGCCGCGCCACCACATGATCCTGGTGACGCACCGTCGCGACGGGGCGCCGCAGCTGTCCCCGGTCACCGGCGGGGTGCTGCCGGACGGCCGGATCGTCATCTCCAGCTACCCGGACCGGGCCAAGACGGTCAATCTGCGCCGCGAGCCGGCCGCCAGCGTGCTCGTCCTGTCCGACGACTTCGGCGGGCCCTGGGTGCAGGTGGACGGCCGGGCCGAGGTGCTGGACGGGGAGGCGGCGGTCGAGCCGCTGGTCGAGTACTTCCGCTGCATCTCCGGCGAGCACCCGGACTGGGACGAGTACCGCGCGGCCATGCGGACGCAGGGCAAGTCCCTGCTCCGGGTCACCCCGGAGCGCTGGGGGCCGGTCGCGACGGGTGGGTTCCCGGCCCGTCTCGCCTGATGTGTCCGGACAGGTACTAGAACCATCGTCCAGTGGCCCCCCGCCGGGCATTCCGTTGAAACTTCAGACACACACCGCACTACTTGGACTCCACCCCCTCAGGGAGTTGTTGTGAACAAGAAAGCCCGCCTGGGCCTCGGCTCGGCGATCGTCGCCGCCGCCATGGGCGTGATGTTGCTGCCGGCCGTGTCCGCCTCTGCCACCGAGGGCTTCTCCTGCCCCGACGGCACCGACACCATCGACGTCCCGTACGCGTTCAGCGCCGACAACGTGCCGGAGCTTGCCGGCACCGTCTGCGTCCAGACCGGTACGACCGCGTTCGAGCAGGTCAACGTCACCGACGGGTGGCGCGCCGAGGTGAAGTCCTCCGGCAGCAACGACCGGACCGAGGTGCGGTTCTCCAACGCCGACACCCGCGACCGGGTCGAGCTGCGCTACGAGGCCGGCAAGACCGAGATCAAGAACTGAGCGGGGGACTGACCATGAAGAAGAACCTGCGCTGGGTGGCCGGCTCCTGCCTGGCCGCCGGCCTCGCGGCCTCGGTGCTGCTGCCGGCGACCTCCGCCTCCGCCACTCCCGGCTTCCTCTGCCCGGCCGGCACGGACACGATCGACGTCCCGTACGGCTTCTCCGCCGACAACACGGCCCTCCTGGCCGGAACCGTCTGCGTCGAGGGCGGCACCACCCTTCTGAACTCGTACGACGTGAACAAGCCCTGGAAGGCGACGGTCAAGTCGCAGGGCGCCAGCTCGAAGGGCTTGGACATCCGGTTCAAGAACCCGAAGACCGGCGCCAAGGTCTCGCTCCTCTACAAGAAGGGCAAGACCGTCATCAAGTAGCCCCGACTCTCCCTCGGGTCGTCCGCCCCTCCGTCCCACATCCGGAGGGGCGGACGTGTGTTTCGAGCAGGTTGCGTAACGTTCCAGTAATCCGTCTGCGGGAGTGTGGAGCGATGGAATCCCGTCGCCAGGTACGGGTCGGCTGCGAGTTCGTCTACACCGCGGCGATCGACACACCGGCCGTCTTCCAGGTCATGCCGTACGACGCCGGGCCGGCGATGGTGCGGACCGCGAGCTGGGAGAGCGCCCCGGAGGTCGTCCGGCACGGCTACGCCGACCTCTACGGCAACCCCTGCCAGCGGCTCACGCTCCCGGCCGGGGTCTGCACGCTCCGCTTCGACGCGCTGGTCACGGTCCCGGACGCGACCGAGGAGGTCACCTGGGACGCCCGGGAGACCCCGGTCGTCGACCTGCCGGACGAGGCGCTGCTCTACACGATGCCCAGCCGGTACGTGCTGCCCGAGGTGCTCGGCGACGAGGCCTGGGACACCTTCGGCTCGATGCAGCCGGGCTACAGCCGGGTCCAGGCGGTGATCAACCACGTCAACGCCAACCTGACCTTCGAGATGGGCACCAGCACCCCGCTCACCACCGCGGCCGACGTGTGGGCGGCCAAGCGCGGGGTCTGCCGCGACTTCGCGCACGTCGCGCTGAGCTTCCTGCGCGCGCTGAACATCCCGGCCCGCTACGTCTTCGGCTACCTGCCCGACATGGACGTGCCGCCGGCGGCCGAGCCGATGGACTTCGCCGCCTGGATCGAGGTCTACCTGGACGGCACCTGGTACACCTTCGACCCCCGCAACAACGCCGCCCGCAAGGGCCGGGTCCTCATCGGCCGCGGCCGGGACGCGCTCGACGTGGCGATGGTGACCACGTTCGGCGGGCCGATGCTGGAGCGGATGGTGGTCTGGGCCGACGAGGCGCCCGACGGCATGGTGGGGGACCCGGCCGATCCGGACGGTTCCGCCGAGTCGGTCGCCGTCGCCGACCCCGGCGTGATCCCGTGACCGACTGGCTCGGCCAGCCCCTGCTCGACCTGGACGGCCTCGACCTCGATGGCGCCCGCTCGGTCAGCTACCTGCTGCACCAGGTCTTCCGCTACGAGTACGACGGGCCGGCGTACGACGTCCGGCAGCGGCTGGTCGCGCTGCCCCGGCCGCGGCACGGCAGCCTGCACCGGCGGTCCCGGCACGTCTCGGTCGCCGACCCGGGCGGCATCCAGCACCGCCCGTCCGTCCGGGCCGACGACGATGGCAACGAGATCGTCTCGGTCGAGCTGCCGGTGGTGCCGTCGGCGGTCGAGTTCACGCTGGCGGCGCTGGTCGAACGGACCGGGCCGGCGGCCGACCCGCTGCTGCCGGCCGACGCGCTGACCACGCCCCGGCACCTGGTCCCGACCCGGCTGACCAGCCCGTCGCCGGAGCTCCGGGACCTGGCCGGCGAGCTGCGGGCGGCGTACCCGGCCGACGCCGAGCTGGCCGAGGCGCTGTCGCTGCGGCTGCGGGCCGAGTTCAGCTTCGCCTTCGACGCGACATCGGTCTTCACCACCGCGGCCGAGGCGTACGCGATCCGCCGTGGGGTCTGTCAGGACTACGCGCACGTGATGCTCACGGTCTGCCGGCTGGCCGGCATCCCGGCCCGGTACGTCTCCGGCCACCTGCTGGGCGAGCAGGGCGGCAGCCACGCCTGGGTCGAGGTGTTCGTCCGCGACGGGACGGGGGCGCGGGCGCTGGCGTTCGACCCGACCAACGGCTGCCGGGCCGGCAGCCGGCACCTGCCGGTCGCGGTCGGCCCGGACTACGCCGCCGTCGCGCCGACCTCGGGCGTGTACTCGGGAGCCGCCACCGGAACGCTGACCTGGACCAAGCGGGCCGGCGTCACCGCCGTCGGCGCCGACCTGCTGCCCGCCACCTGAGGCCCCTACCGGGCCGCGGCCTCCGCGGCGTCGCGGGCGGCGATGGCCGCCCCGCGCGCGCCGGCCATGTCCCGGTCCGGGACCAGCTCCAGCGTCGCCACCTTCTCCTGCTCGTCCCGCAGCTGGGTGTTCTCCCGGACCTTGTCCAGGAACCAGGACCGGAAGTGCGGCGCCGCCTCGACCACGCCGCCGCCGAGGAAGTACGCGTGCGGGTCGGTGAAGTTGGCCGCGATCGTGAACAGCCGCCCGAGCGCGGCGGCCTGCTGCTCGAACACGGCCAGCGCCAGCTCGTCCCCGTCCTCGGCCAGCCCGCGCACCTTCATCGCCGCCGCCCGGATCGGCCGCACCTGGGCCAGCGGGTGGTCCGGGTAGCGACCCAACCAGTACGGCAGCAGGTTGTTCACGATCCCGGTCAGCGAGGCGACGCTCTCGGCGTCGCCGACGAAGCCGCAGTTGCAGACCGGCAGCGGCTGGTCCTCCCGCAGCAGCCCGTGCATCGGGATCTGTACGTGCCCGAGCTCGCCGGCCATGCCGGCCGCGCCCTGCACGACCCGGCCGCTCTCGACCACCCCGCCGCCGAGGCCGGTGCCGACGATCGCGGCCACCGACGAGCGCCGCTCGGCCTCCACCCCGAAGTGCAGGTGGTGCGCGTAGAGCGCGGCCGCGTTGGCGTCGTTGGTGTAGACCACCGGCAGCCCGAGCTCGGTCGCCAGCGCGCCGCGGATGTCGAAGCCGCGCCACTCGGGCTGGTTGAAGTTCGTCGAGCCCTTGGACGAGATCACCCCGTCCGCGCTGGCCGGCCCGGGCGTGTCCAGCCCGACCGCCACCACCGCGCCCGGGGTCAGCGCGGTCTGCGCCAGCACCCCCTCGAACGACGTGCGCAGCGCGCCCAGTGTCGCCTGTGGACCTTCGAGCACCCGGCTCGGCGTCTCGCACAGGTCGTCGACGAGGAACCGGCCGAAGCCGTCGAGGACGGTCGCGTTGGTGGAGGTGCCGCCGATGTCCAGACCTACCACGACACCCGGGCTGACTGAGGACGCTGCGGACATGACCACCTCGCTGCCGTCGACCCGGTCGCCCGGTGGGACGGCCTGCTCGCAGTCTGGCAGGCCGCGGTCGTCCGTCCCAGCCCTGGCCCCGGCCGACGAGAGAGTCCGCCCGACCGCGGAGGGTCGAACGGACCAATTCGCTCTGCATCGCCCAACGGGCCTTGTGCTACGCCGTTCGGCTCTCTACTGTTCGGCGAACGGCGTGGTCACTCACTCGTGCACGACTGACCAGCAGTTCCCGCAGTCGTTCGGGTGCGGGTGGACGTGAATGGTGGAGGCCGACGCTCCGGACGAGGTGGCCATCTGGATCGCCACAGCGGCGCCCAGGGCGACGGCTGCGGCGATCACGGCGCGCACGAGCTTCACTTGTTCTCCTGGAGAGGGCAGGACCGACACGGGACTGCGAAGCGGGCTCAGTGTGCCATGCGCTGTCCGTTTCCGGTCACCCGAAGAACTCCACGTTTTCCCTTGTCCGGCACCGGGCGGTGCCCGGACGGGCCGACTTCGGGCACTGAATGTCCGGTACCGGACACGGGCCCGACCGCCTGCTGCCCGTCCGTCCGGTTCCCGGCCCCGCCGGACGGCAAAGAGTGGTCACTCGGGCGTGCTGCCCTTGCCTCGGCCGGGCCTCATGGCGGACCGTTATCTCGGCTCGGGGTGTCACCCGCCACTGCTCCCGTCCCGGTCGGGATGCGGAGGCGAGGTGCCCGGGTCGCCGGTGAAGGCCTGCGGGCCCTCCACCGGCCCGTGGCCGGGCACGGCCGGGCGTGTCCCCGCCCGGCCGGCCCGGACCTCGGTCACTGCCTCCGCCCCGGGGCACGTCTGCGACCCTGCTCGGGCCGCGTTGTCCGCATCCGCCCGGCCGGTTAGGGTCTGTCGCGTACCTCGAGCGGAAAGCGGCAGTCGGTGGCGTTGGAGATCCTCGGCGTGGACGGTCTGTCGGAGTCCGTCTACCGAGCCATGCTCGCCAACCCCGATGCCGATCTCGACGCCCTCGCGGTGACCCTGGAGGTCTCCGGCGCCGACGTGCGCCAGGCGCTGAACCGGTTGGTCTCCCTCTCGCTGGTGGCCGAGCGTGCGCCCGGGCGGATCTACGTGCCGATCAACCCCGACGTCGCGCTGGATGCGCTGCTGTCGCTGGAGCAGGCCGAGATCACCCGCCGCGAGCACCAGCTGCTGGAGGCCCGGGCCGAGCTGTCCCGGCTGGTCCGCGGCACCGAGACCCACCCGTCCGCGGAGCGCGAGGTCCGCCGGATCGACGACCACGCCCAGGTCCTCGACGTGCTGCACGAGCTGTTCGCGCGCTGCTACCAGGAGGCGCTCAACGTCGTGCCGGGGGAGCCGCTGGCGGCCGAGCTGCTGGCCGATGCCGCCGACTACGACCTGGCCGTGCTCAAGCGCGGAGTCCGGTTCCGGACCCTCTACACCCGCCGTCAGTTGGCCGACGTGCCGATGCGCGACTACATGCGGATGATGCGCGATCACGGCGCCGACGTCCGGATCGCCGACACGCTGCCGCACCGGCTGGTCATCTTCGACCGCACCGTGTCCTTCCTGCCGGTCGACCCGAGGCGTCCGGTCGCCGGCGCGCTCGTCGTGCGGGAGCCGGCCATCACCGCGAACCTGGTGATGCTGTTCGAGTCGCTCTGGGCCGGCGCCCAGGACATGGACGAGGCCCTCAAGGCCGGCGCCCCGGCCGCCTCCGAGCTCGACCGCTCCGTGCTGATGCTCATGAGCAGCGGCGTGAAGGACGAGGCCGCGGCCCGGCAGCTGGGCATCTCCGACCGGACGTACCGGCGGCACGTGGCCGACATCCTCATCCGCCTGGAGGCGTCCAGCCGGTTCCAGGCCGGAGTGGAGGCGGTCCGCCGCGGGTGGTTGTGACACCCACCCACGGCGGACCGATCGGGATCAGGTCGCGGTGCCGCGCAGCAGCGGCAGGTAGGCCAGCGCATAGCCGGACCGGTTCGGGTGGTACGAGTCGGTGATCGGCAGCGTCGTGCCGTTCAGCCAGGCCGAGCCGCTGCAGACCTCGTGCCCGGCGTAGGCCGCCCGTGCGTCCAGGTACGTGCCACCGGCTGCGGCCGCCCGCTGGGCCGTGACCGAGGCCAGCGTGTCGGCGACCGCGTTGATCCGGGTCCGCCGGGCGTTGCTGATCTCCAGGAAGCAGCTGCCCGTCGCGTACAGGTGCGGGTAGCCCAGGACGACCAGGCGTGCGTTCGGAGCCCGGGTCCTGATGTCGCGGTAGGTCGCGTCCAGCCGGCCCGGCAGCACCGTCCGGATGAACGCCGCCGCCGCGTCCAGGGCGGTGAAGCAGGCCGAGTCGGTGCCGAGGCGGCAGGCCAGCACGGTGGCGACGAACCCGGCGTCGTTGCCGCCGATCGTGATCGTGACCAGGTCGGTGCCGGTGTCGAGGCCGGCGAGCTGGGAACCGCGTACGTCGCTCGTGGTCGCGCCCGAGCAGGCCGCGAACGTGAAGCTGGCCGTGCCCTGCTGGGCCGCCCAGAGCGCCGGGTACGACAGCGACGAGCGCTGGCAGGAGGCGTTCAGGTCGTAGTCGTTGGTGCCGGTCCCGGCCGAGTACGAGTCGCCGAGGGCGACGTAGTCGGTGCTCGGGGCGGCGAACGCGCCGGCCGGGCCGGCCATGGCCGGGACGGCGGCCAGCCCGATGCCGAGGGCGAGCGCGGTGAGGGTGCGGGCGAACGGACGCACGGGGACCTCCCGGTGGCGCGGGTGTAGCGCCTGAGGTCGGGGTGCCGCTCTCCGCCGGGGCGGTCATCTCGTCAGGTGTCCGAACCATAGCTAGGCCTACTGCTCGGTTGAAATACTCCGTACGGGCGTATGTGGCGAAGGTCTCGGATGGAGGCGGGACCGCGCTGCGTTGCCGGGCGCCGTGGGGACAGTTGCGCGGCGGGCCTGGTTGATGTGGGGACTGGGAGTCTTCGCGTACACGGTGGCGGTGTTCCACCGGGCGTCGCTCGGGGTCTCCGGCCTCGACGCGCAGCAGCGCTTCGGCACGACCGCGGCCGTGCTCTCCCTCTTCGGCGTCGTCCAGCTCGGCGTGTACGCGATCATGCAGGTGCCCGTCGGCATGGTGCTGGACCGGATCGGCTCGCGCCGCATGATCGTCGCGGGCGCCCTGTTCATGGCCGCCGGCCAGCTGCTCATGGCTCGGGCCGGCAGCGTGCACACCGGCATCGCCGCCCGCGTGCTCGTCGGCGCCGGGGACGCGATGACGTTCATCAGCGTGCTGCGACTGATCCCGGCCTGGTTCCCGGCCCGGCGGGCGCCGCTGATCACCCAGCTGACCGGGCTGATCGGGCAGGCCGGCCAGATCGCCGCCGCCTTCCCGCTGGTCGCCGGGCTGCACGCGTACGGCTGGACGCCCACGTTCGCGACCGCCGCCGGGATCGGCGTCGTCGCCGCGGTGCTCGTTGCCGCCGGTCTGCGCAACGCGCCGCCCGGGGTGACGATGGTCGCGCCGACCGGGCGCCGGCAGGCGCTGCGGGAGTCCTGGCAGGAGCCCGGCACCCGGCTCGGGCTCTGGACCCACTTCGTCACCCAGTTCTCCGGCAATACGTTCGCGCTGTTCTGGGGTTACCCGTTCCTCGTCGAGTCGCAGGGGCTCTCACCCACGACGGCGAGCGCGCTGCTGACCGTCCTGGTGATCGCCGGCCTGATCATCGGGCCGGCGCTGGGAGCGCTGGCGGCGCGCTGGCCGATGCGGCGCTCGGCCCTGGTGCTCGGCATCGTGCTGTCCAGCGCGGTCGCCTGGACGGTCGTGCTGGCCTGGTCCGGGCCGGTGCCGATCGGCGTGCTCGTCGTGCTGGTGCTGGTGCTGGCCTCGAACGGACCCGGCTCGATCATGGGCTTCGACTTCGCCCGCACCGAGAACCCGCCGGCCCGGCTCGGCAGCGCGAGCGGCATCGTCAACGTGGGCGGGTTCGTCGCCTCCCTGCTGCTGATCCTCGCGGTCGGGGTGCTGCTCGACGTCTCCGGGTCCTACCGGGTCGCGATGTGCGCGCAGTACGCGTTCTGGATCGTGGGCCTGGTCATGGTGCTGGTGACGCGGCGGCAGGTCCGCCGGCGGAACGGGATCGTCGTGGACGCGCTGCCCCGCGCCGTGGTCCGCCGCCTCGCCGCCGCGCGTGGCTAGGCTCCCGGTGTGTCTTCTCCAGGCCTCGACCGCACGCGGGCGCTGTGTCTCGCACTGCCCGAGGTGACCGAGAAGCTCAGCCACGGTGAGCCGACCTGGTTCGTCCGGAAGGTGTTCGTGTCCTTCGCCGACCGGCACCACGACGACCGCGTCGCGTTCTGGTGTGCGGCGCCGCCCGGCGCCCAGCAGGCCCGGGTCGGCGCCGATCCCGAGCACTACTTCGTCCCGCCGTACGTCGGCGGCCGGGGCTGGCTCGGCGTCTACCTCGACGTACCGGTCGACTGGGAGGAGGTCGCGGACGTGATCACCGACGCCTACCGCCAGATCGCGCCCCGCCGCCTGACGGCCCAACTCGATCCCTGACCCGCCGCCCTCCGCCGCGGCTGGCCCGCGCCGCGGGGCCGGGGCCACCTCGGCTCGGCGGCCGAGCGCTCTGCGGGAGGCTGTCCCGGCTCGGCGGCCGAGCGCTCCGCGGGAGGCCGTCCCGGCTCGAGGGCCGAGCGCTCCGCGGGAGCCGTCGGCTCAGCGGCCGAGCGGTCCGCGGGCGAGCACGCTGCTCGGCGTGGTCGGCGACGATCCCGCGGTCTCCTCGCTCACCGCGAGCACCGGGTAGTCCTCCGGCGACCGGGTCAGCTGGATCGGGTACGAGTGCAGCCCCTTCGAGGTGACCACGAACGTGCCCACGACCTGCGGCATGCCGCCGTCCCCGGCCGGCACCCCCCAGACGTAGTACGAGGTCCCGCGGCCGGTGTTGGGCGTGAGCCCGTCGGTCACCACCGCCGCGTTCCCCGGCTTGGCCACGATCGTCGCGAGGGTGGGCTGCCCGTCCGGCGCGGTCAGCGCCGCCACCCGCTCGGCCGCCGCCGCGGGCGCGCTCACCGGCGCCGGCCGGGTGATCTCCCACGTCGTCGCCGCCGATCCGCCGATCAGCGCGGCCGCCGCGAGCACCGTCGCCAACCGGCGCCGCCGCGAGACCGCCTTGACACTGCGATGCTCGCCGCGTCCGGACCTGCCGCGCGGACGTTCCTGACCCGGCCGCCGTGTCCCAGCTGACCGAGCACCCTCATCGACCGGCCCCGAGGGCCCGCCCGACCGGTCCGGGTCGGCGTTGCGGCCCGTCGGCAGGGTGTCCGGGCGGCTGCTCCGCGGACCGAACCCTCCGCTCGACGGCGCGCTCTCGGGCGAGACCGTCGGCCGCGGCGGCTGTGCAGTGGCCGCAGCCAGCAGCCGGCTGCGCAACTGCGGCGGGGGAGCGATGTCCGGCACCCCGTATGCGAGCTCCGCCGCGACCTCGAGGGTCGTCACCACGGTCCGCGCGCAGACCTCGCACCCGGGCCGGTGGGCTTCGAAGATCTCCTGGTCGGCCGGCTCCAGCGCGTCGATCGCCCACGCGACCGCCAGCGCCTCGTACTCGTCGTGACTCCTCGGCAGGGCTGGCGCACTCACCGCAAGCCTCCCTTGGTGTCGTCGGTGACCGCGAGCCCGGTGATGTCGGACAGGTCGTCCAGGGCTGCGCGCAGGTTGTGCATCGCCCGGTGCATCCGGGTCTTGACGGTGCCGATCGGCGTGCTGGTGAGCGACGCGATCTCGCGCTGGGTGTAGCCGCCGTAGTAGGCCAGCGTCATCGCCTCCCGCTGCGTCTCGGGGAGCTCGCGCAGCGCGTTGCGGACCCGTTCGCCGCGCAGCCGCTCCTCGACCGCCTCCTCAGGCCGGTTGGCCGGCGGATCGGACGCGTCCAGGCCTTCGACCGCATGCAGCGCGAGCGCCCGGCGCCGTACCGCCTCTTCCCGGCGGACGGCGTCGACGGCCTTGTGATGAACGGCGGCGAGCAGCCAACTGGCGAACCCGCCCCGTCCGGCCTCGAACCGCTTCGGCTGCCGCCACACCGCGAGGAACACCTCCTGCACCACCTCTTCGGCAAAGGTGGGGTCTCCTGTCACCCGGCGGGCGAGCGAGTACGCCGGCCGCGAGTAGCGGTCGTAGAGCTCCTCGAGCGCGCGAGCCTCGCCGACGGCCACCCGTTCGACGAGTGCTGCGCACCAGGCATCCTCGTCGGAACGGGACGGTCGCGGCGATGTATCGGCCACCATCCTCACGCACCGCATTCGTGCACGGCCCTGGAACGGTTCCGTCGCCTCCGATGGTCGAGCCGGTCGGGCATGCCGCGAACGATCAGTCCGTCCCGGAGCGACCCATGGTGTCCGGTCGGCGAGCCGCTCAGAGCTGTGTCGCTCGTCGCACCGCCTGGACATCAGCCGGATCGAGCAGTCCGAGGCCCGCCGCGTGTTCGGCGATCTGCACGCTGTCCTCGACCATGAGCATCGGGACCCCCGCCGCGGCGACCCGGCGGATCAGCCCGCTGACCTCGATCGCCCGGGCCGCCGGCATCCCGGCCGTGCGCCGAACGTAGACGGCGCGCACTCGGTCCGGTGACTCCTGCGCCACCGTCGCGTAGATCTCCGGATCCTGCTCCCCGGTGTCGCCGATCAGCACGACGCCGAGCCCGGGATGTTGCTCCAACAGTGCCCGGATCATCGTCAGCTTGTGCTGCTCCGGACTGAGCCGGAACAGGTTCGTCCGGCTCGGGCCCCAGTCGGTGAGCAGGAGCGGACCGGCCGGGAACCCGCGTAGGACGAGGAACCGGGTGAGCAGCTCGTACAGGTTCCAGGGGCTGGTCGAGAGGTAGAACACCGGCCGCGCCGGTCCGCCGCGCGCAGCCGTGAGCGCCCGGTACAGCTCGGCGGCGCCGGTGAGCGGGGTCCGGTCGCTGACGCTGGTCAGCAACGTCAGCCGCAGCATCTCCAGCCCGCGGGTGATGCCGGTCTCGATCACCGTGTCGTCGAGGTCGCTGATCACCGCGACCCGGGACCCGGGATCGACGACGTACACGGGCACCGGCACCGCCGCCTCGGCCCCGCGCCAGGCCGCGGTCACGCTCAGCTCGTGCCAGCCCGGCGCCAGCCCGCCGACGTCGACCGGCACGTCCAGGTACCCCTGCCGGTCGCACCGCCCGCGCACCGTCCCGCCCGGCCCCCCAACCCAGACCACGCACCGCGGCAGCTCGATCGTCAGGAACGGCGCGAGCGATGCCCGCAGCGTCCCCCACGCCCGCCGCCCCCGTACCACCCCACCCCGGACCTCGACCAGCCGTCGCCCCACCGCCCGACGTCTGCCGCCGTCGGCCTCAACAACGCCATCGGCCTCCACCCGCGCCGAGGCCCCACCGGCACCCTCGTCATGGCCGACGCGCGCGGGCTCCGCCGAGCCCGAGGCGCCGCCGGCACCCGCGTCACGACCTACGCGTGCCGGCTCCGCCGGGGCCGAAGCGCTGGCGGAACCCGTGTCATGACCTCCGCCCGTGGGCCCGGCCGAACCGGTATCGCTGGTCCCGGCTCCCGCCGAGGGGCGAGCAGCGGCCGCGTCGTTGCCTGCGCTCGCCGGCTTCGCCGGGTTGCCTGCACTCGCCGGCTTCGCCGGGTTGGCGTAGCCGGCCGCGCTCACCGTGCCCGCCGCTCGCGGCTCATCCCCGGCACGCGCCGGACCGACCGCGGGCAGGACGTCGTTGCCGGCGTCAACCGCGTCCACGGCGATCGCAGTACGGACCAGTTCGGCCGCGGCGGACGGCACCGTCGGGCCGAGTACGACCCGGCCCCGCGCGTGCACCCGCTGCGGCGTACCCGACCCGATGAACGGCAACACGGTGACGTCCCGCCGACCGAGCAGCCCCGCCAGCGCGACCACGCCCGCGTGCAGCACATCCTCGACCGCAAGGACGACCCGCAGCGAGGCGGAACTCAGCCGGCGCCGGTCCACGCTCAGCCGCGCGCCGGCTCGACGGTGCCCGCGTCGCCGGTCCGGTCCCGGTGCACGATCATCCGCTGAAACTACCGGGGGCCCACGCCACCCCACGTCGCCGCGCCGAGCCTTCCTCAGGCCCCCGGCCGCCGGTTTCCCTCGGCCTCCATCGCGACGCTCTCGTCCAGCCGGATCACGTGCATCACGGCGTTGATGAGCGCGAGGTGCGTGAACGCCTGCGGGAAGTTGCCGAGATGACGCCCGGTGCGCGGATCCAGCTCCTCGGCGTAGAGGAGCAACGGGCTCGCGTACCCGAGCAGCTTCTCGCACAGCGTCCGCGCGCGATCGTGCTCGCCTATCTCGGCCAGCGCCGAGACCAGCCAGAACGAGCAGATCGTGAACGTGCCCTCCTCGCCACTGAAGCCGTCGTCGATCTCCTTGGTGCGGTACCGCAGCACCAGGCCCTGGTCGGTCAGCTCGTCCGCGATCGCGAGCACGGTCGCGTGCACCCGCGGATCGTCCGGCGGCAGGAACCGCAGCAGCGGCACCAGCAGCATCGACGCGTCGAGGGCGTCGGTGTCGTAGTGCTGGGTGATCACCCCTCGCTCGTCCACCGCGTTGGCCAGCACATCAGCGCGGATCTCGTCAGCGGTCGCCTGCCACCGCCGGGCCAGATCCCAATCCTCACGCAACCGGGCGAGCCGAGTGCCCCGGTCGACCGCGACCCAGCACATGACCTTCGAGGAGGTGAAGTGCTGCGGCTCGCCCCGGATCTCCCAGATACCGCTGTCAGGCTCCTGCCAGTGCCGGATCGCGTTCTCCACCTGCCGGCGCAGCATCGGCCAGACCCGGTCGTCTAGCCGGTCGCGGGAGCGCGTGTGGAGGTAGACCGAGTCGAGCACCGCGCCCCAGACGTCGTTCTGCCGTTGCCTGTACGCCTCGTTGCCGATCCGCACCGGTCGGGCACCCTCGTACCCCTGCAGGTGCGGCAGCTGCTTCTCGGGCAGGTCCCGCCGGCCGTCGATGCCGTAGACGATCTGCAGGTCACCGTCGCGCTCGGCCACGTCGGTGATGAAGTGGTAGAAGTCCGTGGCCTCCCAATCGAAGCCCAGCGTGTAGAGCCCCCACAGCGCGAACGTCGAGTCCCGGATCCAGCTGTACCGGTAGTCGTAGTTGCGCTCACCGCCCGGCGTCTCCGGCAGGGAGGTCGTCGCGGCGGCGGCGATCGCTCCGGTCGGGGCATAGCTGAGGCCCTTGAGTGTCAGCGCGCTGCGGGCCAGGTGGGACTTCCACGGATGATCCGGGATCCGTCCGCCCGCCAGCCAGTGCTGCCAGTGGTGCGCGGTCCAGTTCAGCCGCTTGTACGCCGCCTTGTACGTCTTCGGCGGCTTGGAGGCACCCCACGACAGCACGCAGAACCGGGTCTCGCCCTCCTTGAGCAGCGTTCGCGCCACCGCGCGCGGCCCCTCGAATCCCAGCCGGAGGTCGGTGGTCAGCGTGAGCGGCAGGTCGCCGTCGTCCTCGGCCGTCGCCACCGCCTGGTGGTAGCCGGCGTCGGTGTGCTGCCAGCTCGCCCGCCGCAGTCCGTACCCGAACGCCGGCTCGCACTCCATCAGCAACTGCACTTCGCCGTTCACGCACCGCACGGTGCGTACCAGCATCTGGGCAGCGGCGTAGTCCGTCGGCGGCCGGTCATATTTCGACTGTTCCGGATCCCTGTCCCGCCACGGGCCCATGATCAGCGCGTCGCGGATGATCAGCCAGCCCTCGCCGACGTTCCAGCTCGTCTCCAGTACGAGCGTTCCCGGCAGGTAGCGCCGGTCGTGCGGGACCTCGGCCTCGGCCGCCCCCATGCGGAAGTAGCCCGCACCGCGGTCGAGCAGCGCGCCGAAGATGCTCGGCGAGTCCATCCGCGGCGCGCACATCCACTCGACTCCGCCGTTGGGCGCCACCAACGCGGTGGTCTCGCAGTCGGAGAGAAACCCGTAGTCGCCGATGGGCGGAAACGGCGAAGACACGGACGGAGCTGCCGGCGTCGCCGCCGGGAAGTCCTCGAGACCCGGTGCGGCCGTCTCGACCTTGGCCGCCAGGTCGTCAGAAGGCGGGCTGTTGGTCACCGGTGAATGATCCACGGCTACCCCCGCCCTCATGCATTCTGAGTGAACACCGAGGTGGAACCCGGCGAGTTGACGCGCTGTCCGGACCCCGACCGCCTTTCTTCTCGACGTGCCGGCGCCGCGGGTTCCGACATCGAGTCGATCCGATTTACTCACGGTCGTCCGAGGGACGACCACTCCGCTCATGCCCTCCCGTGCCACGGCACGACCGCGCCGAGCCCAGAGCAGGACGCCCACACCGATCATCGGACGAACGGCTACTGCGCGCAAACGCACCGTGGTGCCCCAACGGCCTCGGTGAGCCGCCGGATTTTGGCTCTGAGTCACGACCGACCACGTAAAGCGATCTTCGCTGAACCGAACGAGATCGACAGCGCGAATGAATGATGTGGTCATGGCAACGGGCAACGGCGAACGGGATGTCGACAGCGAACTCGCTGCAGCGGTCCACCAGGTCCTGACGACCCTCACCGACCTCCGCAGCGAGGTCCGGGCGCACGAGCTGAGCGACCGGATCGCGCTGGTCCGCTGGCTGCGCCAGGAGCTCACAGCTGTCGAGACATTGCTGACCGGCGTGTACGGACGGCGGGCGGGGGAGGCGCACGGTCCGGACGGCGCCGTCGGCTGACATCCCGGCCGTGCCGCCGGAGCCTCTTCGCGGGCCGACGCGGAACTGTCGGTACCGCGGCGAATGATGGGCTCGTGCGGTGCGTCGTGGTGCCCGAAGAGGACGGCGGAGCCGGCTGGTTGCGGCTCGTCGACGAGACCGGGCAGCCCGCCGGAGACGCCGAACGGGTCGACGACCTCGCCTCGGCCATCGCCACTCGGGAGCGGACCGAGAGCGTGCGATGGGTCCTTCCGTCCGGCGAGCTGCTCTATCCCGCGCTGCTCCACGGCGGCGCGGTCATCGCCCGCTCGACCGACCTCGCGCTGACCGAGGGTCTGTTGCTCGCGTTCGACGGTCATTGGGGGGAATCCCGCGCGCTCGCCGCGTCCTGGGCACGAGTCGCGGGTCTGCCGGTCCCGGACGATCCGGCTCCGCCCAGTCGGCAGGCCCAGCAGTCCCTCTTCGCGGCTGCGGCGGCCGGGCTGCCGGGAGGAGCCAGCGCCATCGACGCCGCCGTGGCCGTGCACGCCGACCAGCTGCGGCGGATGTCCGCGCTGCCCGCTCCGGAGCGGATGCGGTTGCTGGTCGCGGCCGAGTCCGCGTGCGCTCTCGTCGCCGTGGAGATGACTCGGTCGGGTGTGCCGTGGCACGCCGACGTCCACGACGGCGTGCTGACCGAGCTTCTCGGTCCGAGGCCGCCGGCGGGACTCCCGCCGCGGCGCCTGACCGAACTCGCCGACCGCATCACCCGGGCCTTCGACGGCCGGCGGGTGAATCCCGACTCGCCCGCCGACGTCGTCCAAGCATTCACCCACGCCGGGATGCCGATCAGTTCCGCCAGGTCCGGGGTGCTCAAGCACCTGGATCATCCGGCTGTCGCACCGCTGCTCGAGTACAAGGAGCTGGCACGACTGCACGCCGCCAACGGGTGGTCCTGGTTGGACACCTGGGTCCGGGACGGCCGCTTCCGGCCGGATTGGATAGTGGGCGGTGTTGTCTCCGGGCGGTGGGCCAGCCGGGGTGGTGGCGCACTCCAGATCCCGCATGCCCTCCGCCGCGCCGTGAACGCCGACTCCGGCCACGTCCTCGTCGTCGCTGACGCGGCCCAACTGGAACCGCGCATCCTCGCGGCGCTCGCCGGCGACGAGCGGATGGCTCAGGCCGCGACGGCCACCGACCTGTATGCGGCGCTTGCCGCCGACTCCTTCGACGGCGATCGTTCCCGGGCGAAGGTCGCGATGCTCGGCACGCTCTACGGCGCGACGAGCGGGGACGCCGCGCCGGTCCTCGGGGTGCTCCGCCGCCGATTCCCCACCGCCGTTGCCTACGTCGAAGCTGCGGCCCGCGACGGCGAGATCGGGCGCCTGGTCCGCTCGCGACTGGGTCGCACGTCGCCCCTTCCCTCCGCGGGTTGGCGAGACGCGCAGGAGCGCGCGTCGCTGCCGGGTGCCGGCGTCGTCGAACAGAGCCGAGCCCGACAGACCGCGCGTGACCGCGGGCGCTTCACCCGCAACTTCGTCGTGCAGGCCAGCGCGGCCGACTGGACGGCCGTGATGCTCGCTGCGTTGCGGCGTCGGCTGCTGGAGAGTGCCGCGCCCGGTGCTGAGATCGTCTTCTTCCTGCATGACGAGGTGGTGCTTCACTGCCCGGCGGAAGTTGCCGCGGAGGCCACGCAGGCGGTGGTGGAGGCGGCGGAAGAAGCGACTCGCCTGATATTCGGGTCGACGCCGGTCAGATTCCCGTTCGAAGGCAAGGTCGTCGGGTGCTACGCCGACGCGAAATAGCCATCGCACCGTCCACTGTGGACCGGCATTGGTCCGTCGTGCGGTGAGCCGCCGCAGCAGCGGCCGGAAGATGGACATGCGACAGTCGTACGGCAGCGAAGCGGGTCCGGCAAATGGCTGTCCACAGGGGACTCGACCGTCCACAGATCGCGGATCGCGGATACCGGAACCCTCGGTGATCGAGGCACCGTGCCGCCATGACCGCACCACGAAGCCCCGAGCAACGCGCCCGTTTCGTGCGTTCCGCCGCCTCGGATCTGGACATCGCTCCGGAGCTGGCTGAGCGGTTGTTGTTCCTGTCCGAGTCGGCCCGCGAGTTCGCCGAGGCCGGCGTCATCGGCGACCGCACCGTGCGGACCCTGCTCGATCACCTCCAGGACGACGAGCTGTGTCAACACGTCTGGTGGGTCGCCGCGGCCGAAGGCGAGCCGCTGTGGCGACTGCTGCTGCGGTCGGCACTGCCGCCGAAGGATGTCGGCCCGGCAGTCCTGCTCGGCATCGCCCTCGCTCGTCGTGGCGTCGCGGACGAGGCCATGGACGTGCTTCGCGAGGTCGTACGGCCGGGCGAGTTCCGCCGGTCCGCCATCGAGCTGCTCGCCGACCTCGCCGAGGACGCCGGTCAGCCATCTCTGGCCTGGACTCAGGTGGAGCGATTCGGCCTGGCCGACCCGGACCGCCAGTGGGGCGCCTTGAGGTGCGTTCTGGGCTGTTCGCAGCGTCGCCAGTGCGAGCGGGCCCGGCTCGCGGGCGTCATGCACGCGCGTTGGCTGCGGGAGCGTCTGTCCCGGTGGTCTCGCCAGCCCTGGTCCGGTGGCGCGCCGGGGTCGGTGAGCTCGCCGCCGACGCAGGAGCGCGCCGTGGTCGAACCGTGGCGTACGGCGATCGCCGACTACGTCAGCGTGCGGAGGGCGGTGCTGCCGCCCGGCGAACGGCAGCTGCTGGAGCAGTGGGCCGAGGCGAAGCGGAAGCGGGTGATCGTCATGGAGACATCGCTCTGGGAGGGAGTCGTCCTCGACGACGCCGGTGACTGCAGCGTAGTCGGCTGGGAGAGCAACGCCTCGTCGTATGTGCCGATCGGGTCCGAGCTGCGGTGCTGGGTGCTGCCGACGCTCGTTCCCGCCGAGCATCTTGCGGTGCGGTGGATGGTGCCGACTCCATGGTGACCGCAGTCCCGGCCGACCCGAGAAGTCTCGATCCTGGTCGGGTCGACGCGGACCGATCGAACGGTTGTCCACAGCTGTCGCGGCCGTCCACAGATCACGGTCTCGACCTGGTTGCAGCACCGGTCTCACGCAACTGTCGCTGCATGGAGACATCGCGCACGTTCGCGGCCAACCGGTGTCCGGCCGCCGGTGATCCTTCCCGACTGAGCCTGGCGGTACCGGTCGGCCGGCGTGTGCGGTTGCGGCGGGCGCTCGAGCGGGCCGAGATGACGTTCGCAGCACGCATCGCCGAGGACGGCGGCATCGTGCCGTGGCGACGGCTGACCGAGGTGCGGTTCCTGGCGGCGCGGGAGACCTTCGCCCGCCGAGATCGCCTTTCCCGCACGGATACGGCGGCGTTGGTGCTGGCATTGACCGACGAGCCGACGCGGGACCGGTGCTGGGTGCAGGTCGAGGCGAATCGTGACCCGGCCTGGATCGGGTTCTGGCTCTACCTGGCCCGGCGGTCACTGCCGCCGTACCGGGCCGAGCCGCTGTTCCTGCTCGCGTGGACCGCGTTCCGGCTCCGGGACGCAGAGCTCGCCCGCGCCGCAGTCGACGACACCCTTATCGAGGAGCCTCGGCACACCGCCGCGTCGATGCTCCAGCAGCTGGTCCAGAGTGACACCGACCCATCCCTGCTGCCCTCGCTCTCCGACCGGTACGCGAGCCGTCAGAGCGGGCCATGAACCCCTGGACGTGCCTGCTGAGCCGGCTCACCCGACCGCTGGCGGCCTGGCTCAGAGAACTCGGCAGGTCGATCTGTGCGCGGTCAGAGCGGGCGGGCGCCCGGCCGTACCGGCGCCGGAAGCTCGGTGGCGCCGCTCAGCGCGGTGTCGACAGCCGCGGCGCACGCCCGCCCCTCGGCGATCGCCCAGACGACCAGGCTGGCTCCTCGGGTTGCGTCTCCGCAGGCGAAGACACCCGGAGCGGAGGTCTCCCAGGTTCCGCGCACCCGCATCGAGCCACGCTCGGGATCGACCTCGACGTCGAGGCGATCCAGCAGGGACCCGCGCTCGGTGCCGACGAAGCCGGCGGCGATCAGCAGCAGGTCGCAGGGGATCTCGGTCCGGCTCTCCGGGACCGCACGGAAGACCCGGCGTCCGTCCACGCGCACGATCTGGACTTCTTCGACCACCACGGCCCGGATGTGGCCGGCCTCGTCGCCGACGACCTCGACGGCCTCCCGCGCCCACGACTCGACGACGCCCTCCTCGTGTGCGGGCGACGTCCGGTGGATCTTGGGCCACTGCGGCCACGGGTTCGCTGTGATGTCCCGGGCCTCCGGCGGCCGCGGGTTGTGGTCGAGCTGGGTGACGCTGACCGCACCCTGACGGTTGGCGGTGCCGAGGCAGTCGGCGGCGGTGTCGCCGCCGCCGATGATCACGACGTGCTTGCCGGCCGCATCGATGGGCGGCGCCCCGAGCTCACCGGTGCGGACCCGGTTCGCCAGCGGCAGGTAGTCCATCGCCTGATGGACGCCGTCCAGGTCCCGCCCGGCGACATCGAGCTCACGCGGCTGCAGCGCGCCGGTGGCGAGCACGACGGCGTCCACACCGGCCCGGAGCTCGACCGGGTCCAGCCCGCCTTCGCCGCCGATGTCGACGCCGGCCCGGAGCTCGGTGCCTTCGGCGCTCAGCTGGGCCAGCCGCTTGTCGATGAGGTCCTTGGGCATCTTGAAGTCCGGGATGCCGTAGCGGAGCAGACCGCCGAGGCGGTCGGACCGCTCGTAGACGGTCACGTCGTGGCCGGCGCGGGTCAGTTGCTGGGCGCAGGCCAGCCCGGCGGGCCCGGACCCGATAACTGCGACCCGTTTGCCGGTCCGCTCGGCGGGGCCACGCGACTCGACCCAGCCCTCGTCCCAGGCGCGGTCGACGATCGCGAGCTCCACCTGCTTGATCGCAACCGGGTCGGCGTTGATCGAGAGCACGCACGACGCCTCACACGGGGCCGGGCACAACCAGCCGGTGAACTCAGGAAAGTTGTTCGTGGCGTGGAGTCGCTCGCTCGCGCTGTGCCAGTCGGCGTCGGCGACCAGTTCGTTCCACTCCGGGATCAGGTTGCCGAGCGGGCAGCCGGCGTGACAGAAGGCGACACCGCAGTCCATGCAGCGGCTGGCCTGCACCTGGACGTCCGCGGCGGCGGGCCGACCGTAGACCGGCTCCCAGTCCAGCAGTCGTTCCGCGACGGGTCGCTTCGGCGCCTCGGCCCGGGCCAGACGCAGGAAACCCCAGGGGTTGGCGACCACGTTGCACCTCTCGAGGTCGGTTGTCGGCTCACAGACAGCAGCGAGACGACGCCGGCTCGCGAGATCAACCCGATGTTACCGGTGTGGAACGCGCCCCGATCAGAGCAGGTCGGGACGCTGCCAGGGCTGGTCCAGGACACGCTCGGCGAGGAACGCCTGGATGGTCTCGTACCAGACCTTGACGTGCCCGGGGGTCATGATCCAGTGGTTCTCGTCCGGGAAGTACAGGAACTTCGCGGGTACGGAGAACCGCCCGAGGTCGTTCCAGAGCCGCAGCGCCTCACCGATCGGGACCCGATAGTCCTTGTCGCCGTGGATCACCAGCATCGGCGTGCGGATGCCTTCGGCCCGCAGATGCGGGGAGTTCTCCAGGTACCGCTCCTGCTTCTCCAGCGGGTCGCCGAACTCACGGTGCCAGAACGAGGGCTCGTCGGTGGTGCCGGCGAACGCGTCCAGGTGCCACAGGCTGGCGTGGGTGACGATCGCGCGGAAGCGGTCGGTCTGGGTGGCGATCCAGTTCGCCATGTAGCCGCCGAACGAACCGCCCATCGCCGCGGTCCGGGACCGGTCGATGTCGGGCCGCTCGATGGTGACATCGGTCAGCGTCATGAGGTCGGTGAACGGCCGGGCGCCCCACGCACCCCAGCCTCGCTGCAGGAAGGAAACGCCGTAGCCGGTCGACAGCGCCGGGTCCGGCAGCAGCACCGCGTAGCCGCGAGCGGTCATCAACCATGGGTTCCAACGCCACGACCAGGCGTTCCAGCTGCTCACCGGCCCGCCGTGGATCCAGAGCAGCAAGGGGACCGGGGCGTCGGCCGACGCCCCGAGGGGCAGCGCGAGCCAGGCGCGAAGCGGGCTGCCGTCTTCGGCCGTCGCGGTGACCTCGGTGAACGTCCCGGGAACCGGGATGTCGGCCTGCGGCCCGAGCAGAGCGACCGGCTGCTGGTCGGTCCGGGCAGGGTCGATCCGGACCGGGGCGGCCGGAGAGTCCACCGTCGACCGGAGCGCGTAGAGCGCCTGGCCATCGGGGCTGACCACGAGATCGGTGTACGCGCCGGCCGCGGTCAGGCGCACGACGTCACCGGTCGAGAGCTCCAACCGGAAGACCGGGGCGTGTCCGGCCTCGTCGGCGAGGAAGAACAGGAAGGTCCCGTCGGGCGAGAAGACGGGGGAGGCCGGCCAATACCCGACATCACTGGGGAGCAGGTCTCGGCCGTCGCCGGTGCCCAGGTCGACGAGCCGGAACGTGCGACTCGGGCACGACTCCCAGTTGCCGAGGGTCTCCTGCAAGAAGACGATGCTCCGGCCGTCCGGGGAGAAAGCCGGATCGGACAGCCACTGCCCGTCGAGGTCGAGCAGGCGCCGCTCTCCCGTCGTCGTGTCGATGAGCGTGAACGCGCCCCGATGGGCGGTGCGCGGCTCGTCGATGCGCCAGCCGACGGCCACCGTGCGGCCGTCGGGGGAGATGGCGAGGCTGTCCCCGACCCTGGCCTCCGGATCCGGGATCAGGTCCTGGGTCTCGGTCAACCGGCCGTCGCCGACGGTGGGCGCAGCGGAGAACAGCACGTGCGACTCGGCCGGTCCGAGGTCGTGGTCCCAGTACCGGACGGGATGACCCTCATGCAGGATCGCCGTCACCCCGGCGTCCTTGCGCGCCTGGCGTCGCTCCTCGTCTTCCTCGACCGTCGTCGCTCCGGGCAGCGCCGATGCCGTGAAGACGACGTCGCCGGAGTCACGGGCGACGATCACGTCGCCGATGTCTCCTCCGCGCCGTGCGACCTGACGGGCTTCGCCAGCTTCCGGAAGCAGCCAGAGCGTCGCGCGGTCCTCGGTGTCCTCGTCCGGCTTGCCCGCCGCATCCGGACGGCGCGAAGAGAAAAGAAGCCTGCCGTCCGGCAGGAAGGCCGGGTGCGCCTCACCGGGCGCCGAGCGTGTCAGGCGGCACGGCGGGCGTTGGCCGCCCGGATCCACCTCCCACAGGGAGGTGGAGAACCGCTTCCCGTCCGGGCTCCGCTCGGCCACGGTGGTCACCAGCCGGATGCCGTCCGGGGACAGGGCCAACCCGCTCAGCCGGCGTAGCCCGAGGTAGTCATCGAGCGACTCGAACGGCGTGTCCGGTACTGCTTCCGTCGGCCGAACGTTCGTGTCGCCAGGCTGTGTCGATGCGCTAGATGGGGATGCGGCTTGCTCGCTCATGAGCGCTGCTCCTTCTGGCACGACACGATGTCCCGGACTCTAGCCACCAGACCCTACGTGTCATCCGTACGACGTACTTAGTCAACGTATGCGACACCGCGGGACGCGGCGACGCGGACACGCTATTCCTGTCTCCCGGGATCACGGCCGGACGGATGCGTGCCTTTGCGTCACATGCCGACAACGATTCCGGCCGGTGGCGGTATCGGCGGGCAATTCCTGCACCGGTCGGCAGCGCCGGTGTCCCTCAACGACACAGGGCGCCGGGCCGCGGGAACGCGGCGCGACGCTCTGCGCTGTCGTGCTTTGAATGGGCCTGGTGTCAGACGACCGAGACGAAGACGTGCCGAGCGGTCGTGTCGTCGACGGTCGTCGAACCGTGGTCGGTGGTCAGCTGCATGCCGTCCCGCTCCGCGGCGAGCTGCACCGTCTGGCCGGGCTGCACGCCGGCCGAGCGCAGGTCGCGCATGATCTCTGCGTCCGGCTGGATCTGCTCGCTGATGCGGCGGACGATCGCCTTCTCCGAGCCGCGGGCGAGCGCCTGCTCGAGGGTGATGAGCGCCCCGATCCCGATCTCAACGGCCGGGAGCGTGCCGAGCTCGTCCAGGCCGGGAATCGGATTGCCGTGAGGGCATGCGGTCGGGCCGCCGAGCAGGGCCGCGATGCGGCGTTCGACCGAATCCGACATGACGTGCTCCCAGCGGCACGCCTCGATGTGGACCTCTTCCCACTCCATGCCGATGACGTCGATCAGCAGGCACTCCGCAAGGCGGTGTTTGCGCATCACGGAGGTCGCCTGCTTGCGGCCCTCCGGGGTGAGCTCGAGGTGGCGATCGCCCTCGACGGTGAGGAGCCCGTCACGCTCCATCCGGGCAACGGTCTGGCTCACGGTGGGGCCGCTCTGCCGCAGGCGCTCGGCAATGCGGGCGCGCAGCGGTGTGACGCCCTCCTCCTCCAGCTCGTACACCGTGCGGAGGTACATCTCGGTGGTGTCGATCAGGTCGCTGTGGTGGCTCAACTGTCCTCCGACTCGTCACCGAAAATGGTACGACTCCTGGCGCTCGTCTGTGCGGTCCGTACGCGGGCGTCGGTAAGGATGCTCCGATGAGCCCCCGCAGTCCGCTGATCGACGTCGATGAGCTTGCCGAGCTGATACAGAATGTCACCGCTCCCAGTCTGGTCGTGCTCGACGTCCGATGGCGGCTCGCCGGGCCGACGCCGGCCGAGTTGTATGCACCGGGCCATCTTCCCAGCGCGGTGGCGGTGGACCTGGATCGAGACCTGGCCGACGCCGTCGGGGATGGCCGCCGCGGGCGGCACCCGCTCCCGGACCCGGACGTGTTCGAGACGACGCTGCGACGGTGGGGGATCCGGGCGGACAGTACGGTCGTGGTCTACGACGACGCCGACGGGAGCAGCGCCGCCCGGGCCTGGTGGCTGTTGCGGTGGGCCGGGCTGACGGACGTCCGCGTCCTCGACGGTGGGATCGGCGCGTGGCTGGCAGCGGGGCAGCCGCTGACCACCGAGGTACCGGAGCCCGCGCCGGGGGACGTCGTGGTGCGGCCGGGCGACATGCCGGTGCTGGATGCCGACGCGGCGGGGGCGCTGCCAGGTGCAGGTGGGGTGCTGCTCGATGCTCGGGCCGAGGCCCGGTACCGCGGCGAGGTCGAGCCGGTCGATCCGGTGGCCGGGCACATTCCGGACGCACGCAGCGCGCCGACGAGCGGCAACGTGGAGGCCGACGGGCGGTTCTTGGCTCCGGAGGAGTTGCGGGAGCGGTTCGCCGCGCTCGGGGTGCGGCCGGGGAAGGCCGTCGGTGCCTACTGCGGCTCCGGGGTCACGGCGTCGCAGGAAGTGCTGGCGCTGGAGATCGCCGGAGTGCCGGCTGCTCTCTATCCCGGCTCGTGGAGTGAGTGGGTCGCTGACCGCGCACGGCCGGTCGAGACCGGCCCGGACGGCGCAGCCTGAGCCGGGACCGGCCTCTCGGCGGAGCGTGAGGCTCGGTCGGCCCGGGCTCGGTCCCGCCCGACCGGATGGCGAGGGTCGGGCCGGCTACTTCTGGAACTTGGGGACGACCAGCTCGAGGACCTTGGTGGCGATGGCGTCGCCGCCGTCGCGGAGGCCGGCGAAGTAGGCGGCGACGAGGCCGGCGCCGGCCGGATCCTTGCTGCGGGCGACGTAGATGATCGTGGTCGACGTCTTCACCGCGGGGTGGCCGGCCACGGTGAGGTCCGTGGTGTCCGACTTCTTGTACTCGGTGAGCTTCAGGTAGTCGAAGACGGCGATGATCATGGAGCGGCCGTCGTCGGCCTGGATCTGGCACCCGCTGCTGGAGGACCGCCCGAAGGACACCTTGGAGCCGAACGCCGACTCGACGGCCGACTGGCTCATCGCCTGGCAGACCGCGCTGGGGCTGCCGTCGCCGCCGCTGTCGCCGCCGTTGTCGTCCGAGCTGCTGGCCGAGGTGCTCGGGTCGGACGACGAGGAGGAGGAGTCGGACGGCTCCGGGGAGTCGCTCGGGGACGCCGTGACGCTCGCGCCGCCCTGGACGTCGGAGGCGACCGCGCCGGTGCCCGTGATCGTCTGGGCGCAGGCGGCGGTGGTGCAGGCGGCCAGCAGCAAGGCGAGCCCTGCCAGGATTCGTCGGGCCGTCATGTACCGATCCTCTCTCGTGGTGCGGGTCGTCAGACGACGGATTGCCCGGCGACTGTCGGCGCAGCGGGGTGTGGTCATTGTTTCTGGAGCCGCGACCACCGTGCGCAGTGGGCGGTAAGCCTACGGGGTGAACCCGGACGATACAGGCAACTCCGACAACCGGACGTCACTTGCTGTGCGTGATCAACCGGGGACTGATCCCGCGAGGCGATAGCGTCGGGGCGTGAGTGACTCGGTCACCGTCGTCTGGGACGACGAGTTCCTGGCCTACGACATGGGCCCGGAGCACCCGCTCAACCCGGTCCGGCTGGCGCTCACCGTCTCGCTCGCCCGGCAGCTCGGCGTCCTGGACCGGCCCAACGTCACGGTCATGCCTCCCCGACCCGCCGGGGAGGACCTGCTCACGCTCGTGCACGACCCCGAATATCTGGAGGTCGTGCGGGCGGCGCCGGAGCATCCCTGGGGCGTGGGGCACGGGTTCGGCTCGGCCGACAATCCAGTCTTCCCGCACATGTACGAGGCGTCGGCGCTCATCACCGGCGGCAGCGTGCTGGCCGCCGAGCAGGTCTGGTCGGGGGCGAGCCAGCACGCGGTCAACATCGCCGGTGGTCTCCACCACGCCATGCGCGCGCGGGCCGCCGGGTTCTGCGTGTTCAACGACCCGGCTATCGCGATCGCCCGGCTGCTGGAGCTGGGGGCCGATCGGGTCGCGTACGTGGACGTCGACGTGCACCACGGCGACGGCGTGCAGGCGGCGTTCTACGGCGATCCGCGGGTGCTCACGATCAGCCTTCATCAGAGTCCGTTGACGCTGTTCCCCGGCACCGGGTTCCCGGACGAGGTCGGCCGCGGCAACGCGGCCGGCGCGAGCGTCAACGTCGCGCTGCCGGCCGGCACCGACGACGAGGGCTGGCACCGGGCGTTCGACGCGGTCGCCCCCGCGCTCCTGCGGGCATTCCGGCCGCAGGTGCTGGTCACCCAGTCCGGCTGCGACACGCACCACGAGGACCCGCTGGCCGAGCTCTCGCTCACCGTCGACGGACAGCGCAGCTCGTACATGCTGCTGCACGACCTGGCCCACGAGCTCTGCGACGGCAGGTGGATCGCCTTCGGCGGTGGCGGGTACGGGCTGGTGCGCTGCGTGCCGCGGGCCTGGACCCACCTGCTGGCCGAGGCGACCGGGGAGCGGATCGCGCCCGGCAGCGAGATCCCCGAAGCCTGGCTGGACGAGGTCGGCCGGCGCGGCCTGCGAACGCCGCCGCCGCGGGCGATGACCGAGCTACGGCCGGCGCCGCAGGCCATCGCCTGGCGGCGCTGGGAACCGGGTGAGGACAGCCCGCTGGCGCGGGCGATCATCGCGACGCGGCGGGCCGTGTTCCCGCTGCACGGTCTCGACCCCGACGATCCACGGGACTGACCGGCGGCGCATCGGGAAGAGAACCGGCAACGGGGGAGGACGGCATGACGGCGACCGAGCAGGCGGTTCAGGACGCGCAGTACCCGGCCGGCTGGGAGGCCGACGTCGTCGTGTCCGACGGCGGGGTCGTGCACCTGCGCCCGATCCGGCCGGAGGACGCCGACGCGTTGGTCGCGTTCCACGGCAAGCTGTCCGAGCGCACCCGCTACCTGCGCTACTTCGGGCCGTACCCGCGTATCCCGGAGCGGGACCTGAACCGCTTCACCCACGTCGACCACCGCGACCGGGTCGCGCTGGTCGCGGTGCTGGGCGACGAGCTCATCGGCGTCGGCCGGTACGACCGGCTCGGCGAGCGCGCCGACGCCGAGGTCGCGTTCGTGGTCGCGGACGCGCAGCAGGGCCGCGGCATCGGCTCGGTCCTGCTGGAGCACCTGGCCGCGGCGGCGAGGGAGCGGGGGATCCAGCGGTTCGTGGCCGAGGTCCTGGCCGAGAACTCCCGGATGGTGCGAGTGTTCACCGACGCCGGCTACTCGGCCCAGTACCGGTACGAGTCCGGCGTGGTCGAGCTGACCTTCCCGATCGCGCCGACCGAGCAGTCGCGGGCGGTCGCGGCCGAGCGGGAGCGCCGGGCCGAGGCCCGTTCGATCGAGCGGATGCTCAGCCCCGGGTCGGTCGCGGTGATCGGCGCCAGCACGGACCCGAAGAAGATCGGGCACGTCGTGTTCGCCAACCTCATGGCGTACGGGTTCGCCGGGCCGGTCTATCCCGTCCACCCGGAGGCGCGGCACATCGGTGGGGTCCGGGCGTACCCGAGCGTGCTGGACGTGCCGGACCAGGTGGACCTGGCCGTGGTCGCGGTGCCGGCCGCCGGTGTCGCCGAGGTGGTCGAGCAGTGCGGGCACAAGGGCGTGCGCGGGGTCGTCGTGGTCTCCGGCGGGTTCGGGGAGCGGGACGAGGCCGGGCGGGAGCTGGAGCGGGCGCTGGTCGCGACCGCCCGGACCCAGGGCATGCGGGTCGTCGGGCCGAACTGCCTCGGCGTCGTCAACGCCGACCCGGCCGTACGGCTGAACGCGACGATCGCACCGCAGGCGCCGGGCCGGGGCCGGGTCGGCTTCTTCTGCCAGTCCGGCGCGCTCGGGGTCGCGATCCTGGCCGCCGCCAAGCGCTGGGGCCTCGGCCTGTCGACCTTCGTCAGCGCCGGCAACCGGGCCGACGTCAGCGGCAACGACCTGCTGCAGTACTGGGAGCGGGACCCGGCCACCGACGTCGTGCTGCTCTACCTGGAGAGCTTCGGCAACCCGCGCAAGTTCGCCCGGCTGGCCCGGCGGGTGGCGCGGACCAAGCCGGTGGTCGCGGTGAAGACCGGCCGGTACGCGGCCGCCACCCCGGCGCTGGCCGCCCGGGCGGTGCCGGTGCCGGAGGAACGCGTGCAGGCGCTGTTCGAGAACGCCGGCGTCATCCGGGTGGACACCCTGACCGAGCTCTTCGACGTCGCCCAGCTGCTGGCGTACCAGCCGCTGCCCCCGGGGTCCCGGGTCGCGACCGTGACGAACTCCTCGGCGCTCGGCGTGCTCGTCGCCGATGCCTGCCTCGCCGCCGGCCTGGACGCCGTCGCCACCGTCGACGTCGGTCCGGACGCGGACGTCCCGGCGTTCTCGGCCGGCGTACGCGAGGGCCTCGACCGGGCCGACGCGGTCGTCGCCGTGTTCGCGCCGGCGCTCGCCACCCCCGGCGACGAGTACGCCCGGGCGCTGGCGGAGATCGCGGTGTCCTCCCGCGTGCCGGTGCTGACCACGTTCCTCGGCACCGAGGGCGTGCCGGGCCCGCTGCGGCGGCACGGGCCCGGTGGCGAGGCGCTGCCCGGTTCCGTGCCGTCGTACCCGACGCCGGAGCGGGCGGTCCGGGCCCTCGCCGCCGCGTCCCGGTACGCGGCCTGGCGCCGGCGCCCGGCCGGATCGATGCCCGATCTCGACGGCATCGACGAGAAGGCCGGCCGGGAGCTGGTCGAGCGGGTGCTCGCGGAGGTGCCGACCGGCCGTGAGCTCACCCCGGCGGAGGCTGGCACGTTGCTGGCCGCGTACGGCCTGCCGCCGGTGGACCGGCGGATCGTGCGCGGCCCGGACGAGGCGGCCGCCGCGGCCGCGGAGCTGGGCTATCCGATCGCGGTCAAGGCGACCGACCCGTCGCTGCGGCACCGGCAGGACCTCGGCGCGGTCCGGCTCGACCTGGACGACGCGGACGCCGTCCGGTCCGCGGTCACCGCGCTGGCCGATCTCACCGAGGGCGACGCCCCGGTCGTGGTGCAGCGGATGGCGGCGCCGGGCGTGACGACCGTGGTCGAGGTCCTTGACGACCCCACGTTCGGTGCGCTGGTGTCCTTCGGCGTCGGTGGCCTGGCCACCGAGCTGCTCGGCGACCGTGCGTTCGCGCCGGTGCCGCTGTCCGACCTCGATGCCGCCGAGCTGGTCCGGGCACCGCGGGCGGCGCCGTTGCTGTCCGGCTACCGCGGCTCCGAGCCGGTCGACACCGAGGCGCTCACCGACCTGCTGCTGCGGGTGTCGATGCTGGCCGAGGACCTGCCGGAGGTTCTCGCGCTGGAGCTGAACCCGGTCCTGGTCGCCCGGCACGGGCTCGCCGTCCTGACGGCGACCGTCACCGTCGGGCCGCCCACCGCTCGCGTTGACCCGGGCCCCCGCCGCCTCCAGGGCTAGCACGACGAGCAAAGGCCCCGGTCCACAATGGACCGGGGCCTTGGCAATGCGGGTCGGTCTACTCGACGTAGTCGCGCAGGGCGTTCGACCGGGACGGGTGGCGCAGCTTCGCCATCGTGTCCCGCTCGATCTGGCGGATCCGCTCCCGCGACAACCCGAACGCCTTACCGATCTCGTCCAGCGTCCGCGGCCGGCCGTCGTCCAGGCCGTACCGCATCCGCAGGACCTGACGCTCGCGGCTCTCCAGGGTGTCCAGCACCGCGTCGAGCTGCTCGCGCATGAAGCCGAACTCCACCGCGTCCTGCGCGTCCGCGGCGTCGGAGTCCTCGATGAAGTCGCCGAGATGGGCGTCCTCGTCGTCACCGACGGTCTGGTCCAAGCTGACCAGATCCCGGCCGTACTGCAGGAGCTCGGTCACCCGGTGCGGGGTGATGTCCAGCTCCAGGCCCAGCTCCTCCTCGGTCGCGTCCCGGCCCAGCTGCTGGTGCATCTGGCGGCGGGTGCGCTCGAGCTTGTTGACCTGCTCGACGAGGTGGACGGGCAGCCGGATGGTCCGGCCCTGGTCGGCCATGGCGCGGGTGATCGCCTGCCGGATCCACCAGGTCGCGTACGTCGAGAACTTGAAGCCCTTGGTGTAGTCGAACTTCTCCACGGCGCGCACCAGGCCGAGGTTGCCCTCCTGGATCAGGTCCAGGAACGGCAGCCCGTGGCCGGTGTAGCGCTTGGCCAGCGAGACGACGAGCCGCAGGTTGGCCTGCAGCAGGTGCTCCTTGGCCTTGCGGCCGTCGGTCGCCAGCGCCTGCAGGTCACGCCGCTTGGCCGCGGTGAGCTTCTTGGCGGGGTCGGCCAGCAGATGGTCCGCGTACAGCCCGGCCTCGATCCGCTTGGACAGCTCCACCTCCTGCTCCGCGTTGAGCAGGGCAACCTTGCCGATCTCATTCAGATAGACGCGGACCAGGTCGGCGGACAACGCCGCGGACTGCTCGTCCAGGTCGGGGAGAACCTCATCAACAGGGACGGACGGGTCGGAACCGGCCGCGTCCGGCCGCACCACCGCACGCTGCGTCCGGTGAGGCCGCGACATGATGCGCGGCTCCACCGACGCCCGGCGGCGCGGCGTGGCAGAATCGGTGCGAGGAAGCGTCACGGAACAGACTCCCGGGTCGGGTGCGGTGCTACGGCTAGTTCAACGTCTCGTAGTACGCGGTGTTCCCGTCCTGGGTTCGCTGACGCCCGTCCTCAGCCATCTCACAGAAGTGACGGCCCCTTCTGTGCGCTAGATCACAAGGCGAGCGATCGCAGGTCGTCCAGCACGATCTGCTTGTCCTCGGCGTCCTCGACCGTCTCCAGCACGGCCCGGGCCGCATCCCGCGAGGCCAGCGCCGCCGCGCGGTCCCCGGCGACCAGGTACGCGCGGGCCAGCCCCTCGTGCGCGGAGGCCAGCATCCAGTCCGGAACGCCGCCGGCGGTCGCGATCTCCAGGCAGCGCCGGGCGTGGTGCAGCGCCGGTTCGGCCCGGTCCAGCACCGAGTAGACCCGGGCGCACTGCCACTCGCCGATCGCGATCCGCTCCGCGCCACCGACCTGGCCCCAGTGGTAGCGGGAGGCGTGCGCGGCGTGCAGCATCCGGTCGTCGTCCTCGACGGTCCGCCCGGTCGTCTCCAGCAGCGTCCAGACCAGGTTGAACAGGTCGGCGGCCTGCTGCCGCTCGGACGGCGCCGCGGTCTCGGTGGTGGTGGTCATCTCGTCTCCCTCGATCAGGTGTACGAGGCCGTGCAGGATGCGCTGATCCCGGACCAGCCGCGCCTCGACGTCCCGCCGGTACGCCTGCAGCCGCGAACGACCCCCGTCCGGCGCGGCCAGGACCGCGCGGACGTCGGGCAGCGGCAGCGCGAGCGCACGCAACCGGCGGATCCGGCGGGCGCGCTCGAGCTGGTCGGGCGAGTACCAACGGTGTCTCGTGACGGGGTCGACCCGGGCCGGCGTCAGCAGGCCGAGAGTGTCGTAGTGGCGCAGCGCCTTCACGGTCAGCCCGCTCTGCCGGGCGAAGCTCCCGATCGGCACCAGCTCCACGCCGGGGACGCTAGGTCCTCCCGTAGGGGAAGGTGCCAACTCAGAGCTCGAACATGATCGTGAACGGGCCGTCGTTGATCGACGCGACCTGCATGGACGCGCCGAACACGCCGGTCTCGACGGTGGCCCCGCGGTCCCGCAGCGCCGCCACCACGGCGTCCACGAGCGGTGCCGCGGCCGGTCCGGGCGCGGCCGCGACCCAGCTCGGGCGCCGGCCCTTGCGGGTGTCGCCGTAGAGCGTGAACTGGCTGACCACGAGCAGCGGCGCACCGAGCGAGGCCGCCGACTGCTCGTCGCGCAGGATCCGCAGCTCGTGCACCTTGCGAGCCATCGTCTCGGCCGTGGACACGGTGTCGGCATGGGTCACGCCCAGCAGGACCAGCAGTCCTGGCCCGATCGAGCTGACCACCGTGTCGTCCACGGTCACGCTCGCCGACAGCACCCGGGACACGACCGCTCGCACGCGCGGCACACTATGCGGTGTGAACGGCAGCAGCGCACTCGCGGACTACCGGCAGCGTGTCGCCGAGATGTACCTGGCGCATCCACGGGACGGGGCCGACGGGCTGGCCGCGTTCCGCGCGACACGCAACGAGTTGTTCCTGACCCACCCCGTCTCCGCGCTGGACGAGCGGCAGCGCGCGGCCGGCGTGCCCCCGGCGTACTTCGACCGCGACCCGGACCTGGTCGTGCGGACGAAGCTCGTGCCGGTCGACGACGGCGAGCAGGTCGCCATGGACACCGGCGGCGAGGACGGCATCCTGCATTACCGGCGGATGGGCCGGATGGAGACGCCGGTGGGGGAGCTGACCCTGTTCTGGCTGCTCGCGTACGGCGGCGGGCTGTTCCTGCCGTTCCGGGACGGCACCGGCGCCACCGCGACGTACGGCGGGGGCCGCTACCTCACCGACACGATCAAGGGCACGTTCGGCCGCGGGCTGGCGCTGGACGGGGACGACGTGACGCTCGACTTCAACTACGCCTACAACCCGTCCTGCGCGTACAACTCGGCATACTTGTGCCCGCTGGCACCGCGCGAGAACTGGCTGACCGCGCGGGTCGAGGCCGGCGAGCAGCGCTATCCGGAGCCGAAGTAGAGCTGGTCCGGAAGGAAGTAGGGCGGGTCCGGGGAAGTAGGGCGGGTCCGGGAAGAGGTTGGCTCAGACCCGGGCGAAAGCGTGCAGGCTGATCGCCTCGATCGTGCCGCGGTTCTGCAGGGCGTGCATCCGCCCCGGCCCGAACGTGGCCCCGGAGCCGGCCGCGCGAACGGCCTGCTTCGCCCGCCCCCGGCCGTTCCGCCAGGTCCCGGTCAGCTCCCCGAGCAGCACCGTGTACGCCCCGGCCGCTCCGTCGTGGCCGTGCGGCCCGGTGCCCTGCCACGGCGTCCAGGTCTGCAGCCAGATCTCGATCTGGTCGGTGCGGGCTAGGCACATCCGCCACGGGTCGACCCCGTCGAAACGGGCGACGTGGTGCAGCTTCTCGCCGGCCCGGACGGCGAACTTCCTGGTCAGCCGGCCCAGCTCACGCTCGGACCAGTTCTCCCGCGGGGCGAGTACGCCGGTCAGGGCTTGCAGGTTGGCCACGGCGGGGTGGGCCCACGGGAGGCGGAGATCGAGGGCGATGGTCATGCGAGGGCTCCGTTCGCGACGGACGCGGGGGACGCTGCGGGGGACGAGGTCCCTCGACACGCGGACGCGACGACCCGGGAGAGGTCGACCGCGATGTCCCGCCACAGGTCCGAACTCAGCACAGTGCTTACTCTACAGAGGAGGTAGGAATCAGGAAGCCCCCATCGACAAGTCCTCGAACCATCTGATCGACCTGACCGGCTTCGATGCCGAAGGCCAGTTCCAGAACGGTCGCGAGCTCACCGAGTGGGCGTGTCCCGTCACAACCCGCCACCAGTGCTGCGACAGCCGGGTCCACCGCCGCCGACCAGCGCATCCCGGCCGGCTGCCGCAGCCGCTGGGCCGCGACCGCCCAGCCGTCCGGTCCCGGCGTTGCGACCTGCTCGAGCTCCAGCCCGGGCGCCCGGGTGAACCGCATCCGGGCCAGGTCCGCGCCGCGGAGCAGGTCGACCCGGTCGAACCAGTCGGCCACGTGCGGTCCGGACGGCTCCTCGATCGGCTGGATGACCTCCTCGATCGTGATCGCCGGCTCGGCCGCGTCGGTCCGGTGCAGGGTGACCAGCCCGAATCCGACCGCCTCGACCCCGGTCGCCGCGAACCAGTCCAGCCAGCGGTCGTAGCGCCGCTCGTACTCGGGCGAGCCCTTCTCGCCGGCATCGGTCAGCCAGAGCGCCGCGTACTGCGCCGGGTCGGCGACCTCGCGCTGCCAGACCCAGGCGTCGCAGCCGAGCCCGTCCAGCCAGCCGGCCAGCCGGTCCTGCCACTCCTCGCCCCGCCGGTGCTCCCAGTTGGCCAGCAGCTGGCAGAAGCCGCCCTCGGCCAGCACGCCGGGTGCCTGCCGGATCAGCCGGCGGCAGACCTCGTCCCCGGCCAGCCCGCTGTCCCGGTACGCGAAGCCGCCGTCGCCCGGCCCGACGATGAACGGCGGGTTGGACACGACCAGGTCGAACCGGCGACCGGCGACCGGCTCCAGCAGGTCGCCCTCGGCCAGCTCCCACTCCAGCCCGTTGAGCCGGGCGGTCAGCCGGGCCATCGCCAGCGCGCGGGGCAGCACGTCGGTGCCGGTGACCGTGCCCGCGTGCTCGGACAGGTGCAGTGCCTGCACGCCGCAGCCGGTGCCGATGTCCAGCGCGGTGCCGACCGGCCGGCGGATCGTCGCGGCGGCGAGCGTCAGGGACGCCGGCCCGACGCCGAGCACGTGATCCGGGCGGACGGGCCCCGGCCGTACGTCGGTACCGAGGTCCGCGACCACCCACCACCCCTCGTACGGGCGGAGGTCGACCGCGGCCCGGTAACCCTCGCCGTCCCGCTCCAGCAGCGCCGTGACCGGCATCGCGGCCTCGACCGCGGCGGCCGGCTCGGTCGCGCCGAGCAGGAACAGCCGGATCAGCGTCTCCAGCGGGGAGCCGCCGCGGGTGGCCCGCAGCCCCGGCACCCGCTCGGCCCGGGCCAGCGCGCCGGCCGCCTCGTCGCCGAGCAGCGCCACGACCGCCTCGGCGGTGTAGTCGGCGGCGCGCAGCGCGTCGGCCAGTCGGTCGGCCTCGTCGTCGGTCAGCACGCGGCCATCCTGCCGGTCAGCGGGGGTTGGCGTGGAACCGGTCCGGGCTGATCAGCACGGCGGTGCGGCGGTCGGCGACCATCTCCCGGTCGTACTCGTCCAGGTCCGGGTGCTGACCGCCGGCCGCGGCGTAGACGTCACGCAGCAGCAGGCGGATCCCGTCGGCGTCGAGGCCGGGCATCGGGTCGTCCGGGCCGGCCAGCTCGACCGCGCCGGAGACCGCGATCCACTCCCAGCCGGAGCGGAACACGACCGTGGCGGCCGGGTGGGCCCGCAGGTTGGCCAGCTTGGCCGTCCGGCCGCGGGAGACCAGCGCGACGACCGGCTCGCCCGTCCGCGGATGCGGCAGGACGCCGGCGTTCACGACGGAGACGCCGGGTTCGCCGTCGGGGCGGGTGGTCACGAACGTCACGAGCCACTTCTCCGGCGGTCCCAGCCGGGCGATCGTGGCCAGACCCTCCTCGGTCGTCGTCATGCGGTCCCCTCCCGGGCGGCGGTCGCCACCTCGTCCCGGCCGGCGGTCGCCGACCCCTCCCGGGCGGCGGTCGCCACCTCGTCCCGGCCGGCGGTCGCCGACCCGTCTCGGCCGGCAGCGGCCACCTTGGTCAGCGCGGTCGCGAGGACCGCCTTCTCCTCCCCGGTCAGGTACGCCGAGAAGTGCGTCTCGATCCCGCGCAGGTAGAGCGGCGCGGTCTCGCGCAGCGCCCGTACGCCGGCCGCGGTGATCGTCGCCCACACCACCCGCCGGTCGCCGGAGTCCCGGATCTTGGTCACCAGCCCCGGCCGGGTCATGTCGTCGACGAGCCGGCTGACCCGGGTCCGGCTGAGCACGACCCGCCGCCCCAGCTCCTGCATCTGCAGCCGGCCCTCCGGCGCGGCGCGCAGCTCCAGCAGCACGTCGTACCAGGTCAGGGGGATGGCCTTGGCGCCGGCGAGGTCGGCGTCGATGGCCCGCAGGGCGGCGGCGTGGGCCAGCAGCATCGCCCGCCAGGCCGCGGTCCCGGCGTCGTCCCGATCGGTCACGCCGCGAGCATAGCGACTTGCGTGCTGACGCACATATCCCTAGAGTGCGTGCCAACGCACATATCCATGGAGAGGGATGGTCGGGATGACCGAGACAACGGCGGCGACGCGGGTCGTCGGGGGAGTGGAGCTGCCGGCGCCGGGCACGTGGGCGCTCGACCCCGGGCACGCGGAGGTCGGCTTCGTCGGCCGGCACTTCATGCTCACCAAGGTCCGCGGCCGGTTCACCGGCGTCGCGGGCACGGTCACGGTCGGGACCGACCCGGCCGGCAGCCGGGTCTCCGTCGTCATGGACACGACGACGCTGAGCAGCGGCGACGACGCCCGCGACGCGCACCTGCGGTCCGCGGACTTCTTCGACGTCGAGCGGCACCCGACCGCGACGTACGAGTCCAGCGAGGTCCGCTGGGACGGCACCACCGGGACGATGACCGGCGATCTCACCATCAAGGGCGTCCGGCGGCCGGTGACGCTCGCGGTCGAGTACGTCGGCTACGCGTACGACCCCTGGGACCACCACCGCGCGGTGTTCTCGGCGCGGGGCACGGTCAACCGGGAGGACTGGGGCCTGACCTGGAACATGCCGGTCGCCCGCGGCGGCGTCCTGGTGTCCCGGGAGATCGAGCTGGTGCTCGAGGTCGAGCTCGTCCTGCAGTAGGAGTCACCACCGGCCCGCTCCAGGCGGGCGGGCCGGCGTGCGCTCAGGAACCGAAGGTTGCGAACGGTTCCAGCGCTGCGCGTTCGGCGTCGGCCAGCCGGACCGGCCGGCCGTCGTGCGCCCGCACCACGACCGACTCGCCGAGCGCCGCGCACCGGGCCTCGTGGAACAGCGCGTGCAGGATCGTGTACGAGGCCCCGCTGATCCGGCCGACCGCGGCGGCGACGGCCACCGTGCTCGGGTACGGCACCTGAGCCAGGTACTCCAGTCGCAGGCTGACCAGCAGGAACTGCATCCCCGGCGGCGGGTTCAGCAGCGCATCCGGGCCGGCGACCCGCTCGTTGAGCTGCGCCCGCCCCTCCTCGAACCAGCGCACGTACGCGACGTTGTTGACATGCCGATTGGCGTCCACGTCGCTGTAGAGAGCCCGCGCCTCGAACCGCAACGGATAGTTCGCCGGCTCCAGCCGCCGCCTGTCCTCCCGCATCCGCCGCAGTCTGGCAGTGCCATCCACTCTCCCGGGGCGATGGGTCTCGAGGGCACGGGCGCTAGCCTGCGCGGATGGGATTCATGCTGAGCCGGCAGCCTGCGGCGGACGCCCTGCTGGACAAGGATCCGCTGGCCCTGGTGATCGGGATGGTGCTGGATCAGCAGATCCCGTTGGAGAAGGCGTTCTCCAGTCCGTACGTGCTGACGGAGCGGCTTGGGCACGTGCCGGACGCGGCCGAGATCGCCGGGATGTCCGAGGACGACCTGGTCGCGGTCTTCTCGAAACCGCCGGCGTTGCACCGGTTCCCGGGGTCGATGGCCAAGCGGGTGCAGGCGATGTGCCAGGCCGTCGTGGACAGCTACGACAACGACGTCACGAACGTCTGGACGCAGGCCGTGGACGGCGGGGACCTGGTGAAGCGGGTCGGGGCGCTGCCCGGCTTCGGCAAGCAGAAGGCGCAGATCTTCGTCGCGCTGCTCGGCAAGCAGTACGGGGTGGACGTGCCCGGCTGGCGCGAGGCGGCGGGGGAGTTCGGCCCCGAGGGCACGTACAAGTCGGTGGCCGACATCCGCGACGACGCCTCACTCGGCCTGGTCCGCGAGTACAAGAAGCAGATGAAGGCCGCCGCCAGAGCCAAGGCTTGAGGCAGGGGTGGTGCGGGGAGCGTCGGGATTGGGCGGCCGCGGGGCGCAGGTGGGTGAATCGCGCGGTCGCGGGATGCGGCCGTACGGGTGCGGTGCCACGATGGGAGGTGGCGGCGCCTGACTTCGGTGCCGGTCGGGGAGGCGTAGCGCAGTGACGACCGTTGGCCGGGATGGCGAGCCGGTGCTCATCACCGAGGCCGAACCGAGTCTGGACGAACAGATTGCGGCCCGCCGCAACAAGTACCTGATCATGATGGCCACGCGCGTCGTGTCCCTGGTGCTCGCGGCCGTCTTCTACAAGACCCCGTGGCTGCTGGCGATCTTCGTCGCCGGCGCGGTCGTGCTGCCCTGGATGGCCGTGTTGATCGCCAACGACCGGCCGCCGAAGAAGGCCTCGAAGGTCAGCAGGTTCGGCGGGCACCCCGCTCCGGACCGGGCGATTACTACGTCCGAGAGCGACGGTCGGGTCATCGAGGGTTGATGCCGTCGCGACATCGTTGGTAGTTGATGTCGCCAATGTCGCTTTCTTGAGGTCAGAGAAGATCCCCGGCGGCACGGATTTGATGCACACTGACACACGCGTGATACAGCCATTAGTGAATCATCTGACGAAACTCAGCCCCGTGCCGCCATCTCCCAATCCCTCAGTCCAGAGGCGACGCCTGTCCTTCGGAGCTGTGGTCCGGGCCAAGCGCAAGTCGCTCGGCCTGTCCCAGGAAAAGCTCGCCGAGAAGGCGGGCTGCGACCGGCAGTCGATCAACCGGGTCGAGAACGCCGCGTATTCGCCTTCGCTCGACCGCGTCTTCAAGCTCGCCGATGCTCTCGGCCTGAGCCTGTCGGATCTGTTCGACGAGTTCGACCGCGTCGACTCGAACAGTCCGAGCCAGAACGGCTCCTCCGGTCGCGACGTACCCCGGCAGGGGCACGCGCTCGGGGAGCGTGCCGCCTCCGGCTGAGTCCGGCGGCGTTCTCGTGATCGACGCGTGCGGCGGTGGGTGCTGACCCACCGCCGCCCGCACGTCGGCGTACACCGTCAGGAGACGCCGGCCCGCAGCGCTTCCGCGGCCCGGGCGGCCTCGTACAGCACGCCGGCCAGGTCGCGCTCGTCGCCGCCGCGGGCGGACTCGAGCAGCCGGCCGATCGTCGACCAGTCGTCCAGCAGGCAGGCCAGGTGCCGCGCGACGTACGCCGGCATCCGCATCACGACCGCCGGAGCCGGGCCGCCCTCCTCGGGGTCCCAGGCTCCGTCACCGTCGATGGAGACGTCGACGACGTCCTCGACCAGCCACCTCCGAGTGCCTGCAGGGTCCTGGAAAGGGCGGCTCTCGCGGGGGCGTAAGTGCTCGACCGTCACGCTGAGCGAGCATGCCGGTGCGCCGGGCTAGTGTCCAGCGGTACTGAGTAAATTTCACCGTCCGGAGCGGAATCATGTCCGAGGCGAGACGGAAACCGGTCGTGGGACCATCGAGGGATGACCACGCCGCAGATCCCCGGACCCGGCACGGCCGTCGAGGAGCGCACCGAGACCCGGCCCGACCGGGATCTCCGGCCGGAGCCCGGCGACTCCGAACGGTTCTCGCACTACGTACCGAAGAACAAGCTGATGGAAGCGCTGGTCAACGGGACCCCCGTCCGGGCGTTGTGCGGGAAGATCTGGACGCCGTCGCGGGACCCGAAGAAGTACCCGGTGTGCCCGGAGTGCAAGGAGATCTTCGAGAACCTGCCGCCGGGTGACGACGGCGACGGTCCGGACCGCTAACCCGCGGTCCCGTCCTGGTCCGCGGCCCTGACGGGGCGCTCCGGGGCAGCGTCGGCGGGCGGACGCCCGTTCGTGGCGCCCCGGTCCGGCCGGCGCCCGTTCGCCGCCCCCTCCGGAGCGGTTCTGTCGTCCACCGACGACCGCCCAGCAGAGAGGCCCTCAGCGGCCGAGTGGTCAGCGGCCGAGTGGTCGGTGGCCGAGTGGTCGGTGGCCGAGTGGTCGGTGGCCGAGTGGTCGGTGGCCGAGTGGTCGGCGGCCGAGTGGTCGGCGGCCGAGTGGTCGGTGGTCACGTCGGGGGAGACGGCGGTTGCGCCGCCTGCGGTCGGGTCGGCCTTGAAGTGGCGCGGTTGCGGCCGGCGCAGCGCCGCGTCCGGGGCCAGGTACGGCCTCGTGACCGGCAGCGGCGCCCGCGTCGGCCAGGTCTGCTCGATCGTCGCGTTCAGCTCGGCGCCGAGCAGCACCGCCAGCGCGAGCACGTAGAAGAACAGCAGGGCGCCGATCGGGGCGGCCAGCGCCCCGTAGGAGAACCCGCGGTCGGCGACGAAATTGATGTACTCCCGCAGCCCGAACGTCCCGCCCACGAACACCAGGCCGGCCAGCATGGCGCCGGGGAACCCGCGGTGCCAGGGCAGCCGCCGCGGCGGGGCCAGGTGGTAGAAGGTCACCAGCCCGACCAGCAGCAGCAGCGCGACCACCGGCCAGTACGTGACGTTGATGACCGACTCGACGTCGCCCCGGACGGAGTCGGGGAAGAACTGCAGCAGCCGGCCCGGTCCGAGCACCATCACCGGCAGCAGGACGATGCCGATCACGACGGTGAGCAGGTAGAGCCAGAGCGCCAGCAGCCGGCTGCGCACGGCCCCGCGCAGGTCGCGCATCCCGTACGCGATGGTGACGGTGTTCACGAACGTCGCCGTCGCCGACGAGCCCGCCCACAGGCCGAGCAGGAAGCCGACGCTGATGACGTCGGCGCGGCCGCGGCGTAGCACCTCGTCCACCGTCGGCGTGATGATCTGGTTGACCACGCTCGGCGCGAACGCCCGCTGGGAGGCGTCCAGCAGCGACGCCTCGATCTGGTTCACGGTGCCGGCGCCGAGCAGCCCGGACAGGTAGCCGACGCTGCCGAGCAGCGCGAGGAACAGCGGGGCCAGCGAGAGCAGCTGCCAGAAGGCGGCCTCGGCGGAGAGCCCGAGGACCCGGTCGTCCCAGGCCTTCGCCACCGTACGGCGCAGGACTGAGACATGCTGTTGCCTCGTCACCGGGCGCGCCACCTCCTTGACCGCCTCCGTGACGCGCCGGGGCTGCTTCGAGCTCCGGCGCAGGACCCGGCGTACGGCGAGGGCGGGCAGGCGTCCTCGCCGCGTCACCGGGTCCCGGGTGGCGGTCATCATCTGGAAGTGTGCCCCGGCCGGGGTGCGAGGACACGCCGGACCCCTGCGGCACGCCGGGCGACCGGTCCGGCGGCGAAGGCCGGGTAGGGTTGCGGAGCCCTCGTCGGGGATTCTCCGGCGGGGGTGATCGCTGTCCGCCGCTCGTCGAGGGAGCCCGTGACCGCCGCTGAGATGGCGCCGACCAAGCCGGCCCAGCCGCCGCTGCGTACCTGGCAGCGGCGCGCCCTGTCGGCCTACCTGGTCCGGCGTCCCTCCGACTTCCTCGCGGTGGCGACGCCCGGGGCCGGCAAGACGACGTTCGCGCTGCGGGTCGCCGCCGAGCTGCTGGCCGACCGGACCGTCGCCGCCGTCACCGTGGTCACCCCGACCGAGCACCTGAAGAACCAGTGGGCGCTGGCCGCGGCCGCGCTCGGCATCCCGCTCGACCCGACCTTCCGCAACGCCGACGGGGCCACCGCGCGCGACTTCCGCGGCGCCGTGGTGACGTACGCGCAGGTGGCCGCCGCTCCGGCGCTGCACCGGGCGCGGACCGCGAACCGGCGCACGCTGGTCGTGCTGGACGAGGTCCACCACGCCGGCGACGCGCTGTCCTGGGGCGACGCGATCCGGGAGGCGTTCGACCCGGCGGCCCGGCGGCTCGCGCTGACCGGGACGCCGTTCCGCTCGGACGAGAACGCGATCCCCTTCGTCCGGTACGAGACCGAGCCGGACGGGGCGCTGCGCTCGGCCGCCGACCACTCGTACGGGTACGGCGAGGCGCTGCGCGACGGCGTGGTCCGGCCGGTGATCTTCCTGGCGTACTCGGGGGAGGCACGCTGGCGGACCCGGGCCGGGCTGGAGCTCTCGGCCCGGCTGGGGGAACCGGGCACGGCCGAGCACATCGCGCGGGCCTGGCGGACCGCGCTGGACCCGGCCGGGGACTGGGTGCCCTCGGTGCTGACCGCGGCCAACCAGCGGCTGTCCCAGGTCCGGGCGTCGATGCCGGACGCGGGCGGGCTGGTGATCGCGACCGACCAGACCGCGGCCCGGGCGTACGCGGCCCGGCTGCGGGAGATCACCGGGCAGGCGCCCGCGCTGGTGCTGTCCGACGACCGCGGCTCGACCAAGCGGATCGCCGGCTTCGCCGCCTCCGACGACCGCTGGATGGTCGCCGTCCGGATGGTGAGCGAGGGCGTCGACGTGCCCCGCCTGGCCGTCGGGGTGTACGCGACCTCGGCCTCGACCCCGCTCTACTTCGCCCAGGCGATCGGTCGGTTCGTCCGGGCCCGGCGGCCGGGGGAGACCGCGTCGGTGTTCCTGCCCTCGGTGCCGCCGCTGCTGCGGCTGGCCGGCGAGCTGGAGGCCGTCCGGGACCACGTGCTGGGGCGGAAGAAGTCCGACGCGGACGAGGACGGCGGCTGGGACGACGACCTGCTGGCCGCGGCCCAGACCGGGCGGGACGAGCAGACCGACGAGGACAAGGCGTTCACGGCGCTGGGCGCGTCCGCGCACCTGGACCAGGTGATCTTCGACGGGGCCTCGTTCGGGACCGGCGCGACGCCGGGGACGGCCGACGAGGAGGAGTACCTCGGGCTGCCCGGGCTGCTGGAGCCGGACCAGGTCGCGACGCTGCTGCGGGCCCGGCAGGCCAAGCAGGTCGCGCTGCAGAAGAAGGCGCCGGTCACCGCGCCGGTCCCGACGCTGGCGGCGGCGCCGCACGAGCGCCGGGCCGCGCTGCGCAAGCAGCTCAACGCGCTGGTCGCGGCCCGGCACCACCGGACCGGGCAGCCGCACGGGACGATCCACAACGAGCTGCGCCGGCAGTGCGGCGGGCCGCCGACCGCGGTCTGCTCGGTCGAGCAGCTCGAGCAGCGGATCGCGACCCTGCAGTCCTGGTAGAGCCGCCCACGACCGGCCGGGGGGCGATCCACCGGCCGGGGACAGGGGACGTACGCGGGTGGGTCGGGCCGCCGGCCGGACCGAGCGGATCGGCGCTGGCGCCGGGTCGAAGGCGCCCGGACGGCCACCGGTCCTCCCCGAGTACGGTCCCTGCGCGGGGTCGTGGACCCACGGTCGGGGACGTTATAACATCATCGACCGGTAAGCCACTATTGACCGGATTCGGGTGATTTCGATGGCAGGCGGGTTCTCGGTAGAGGTCGACACGCTGCGGGCACTGTCGAGCGAGCTCAACTCGATCGGCGACACGGTCGGCACGGCCCAGCACGGCATGGACGGCCTCGGTGACGGCCAGACCGGCGACGGCGACCTCACCGGCGCGGTGCACCACTTCAAGGACAAGTGGGAGTACTCGTTGAAGAAGATCAAGGAGACCGCCGAGAAGACCTCCGAGAAGGTCACCTCGGCCGCGGACGGGTACGACCAGGTCGACGGCGCCATCGCGGACGCGGCGGCGGGCAGGTCGTGACGGCTCCGCAGAAGGAGGTCGGGTTCGACCCGGCCGCGCCCCGCCCGGCCGCGATCGGCTTCCGGCTGGACGTGCCGGACGAGTTCACCTCGCTCGACCTCGATCCGGCGACCTCGGACGCCTGGATCGAGCAGTTGCTGGACGACCGCTCGGCGAACGTGCCCGGCGCCGCGGCCCAGCGCGTCCGGGCCCGTCAGGTCCTGCAGCGCATCGTCGCCGAGCACCGGGCCGCGGGCATCTTCCTGTCCTCGTTCCTGGCCGGGAGGGGCTCGTCACCGGGCGAGATGATCGGCGCCAGCCTGACCCTGGCCTGGCAGCGCTTCGCCGGCGGCATCGACCTCGACGGGATGGAGATCTACTTCCGCGACGACGACCCGGCGCCGGGGGAGGACCTCGAGCAGCGCGACGTGCGCCGCGTCGAGCACCCGTACGGGGAGACCGTGCGGGTGGTCAACCGGCAGCAGGTGCCGCTGCCGCTGACCTCCCGCCGGCAGGAGGTGGTCGTCGTCCAGCACATGGTGCCGGCGCCGCCGCCGGCCGCGGAGTGGCTGGCCGTGCTCACCTTCTCCACCCCGGACGTCGCCGGCCGGGAGGAGTTCGTCAAGCTCGCCGGCCGGATCGCCGGCGGGCTGGAGTTCCTCGCCGAGGACGGGTCCAGGCTGCCGCCGCCGGGACCGCCGACCGGCACGATCGGATTCGTGCCGGGCGGCTGACCGCGGGATCGCAGGCTCAGGCGGACTTGACCACTTCGGCGTCCGCCGCCCGCAGCGCGTCGTCGTAGCGCCGGGTGTGGTGGCCGCAGAAGAACAGCTCACCGCCTCCAGGAAGGGTCACTCTGGCGGTGGCGCGCGCGCCACATCGATCGCATCGATCGGAGGCGGTCAGGATGTCGGCGACGGTGTCCGGGATCAGGGTCGGAGTCACGGGCTCTCCCCTCTCGGCGGGCGCCCGGTCGGACGCGCTCTGCCTTCTACCTTGCACGTTCATTGTTCCCCAGGTGTTACGCCTCTTAGTCCTCGACTGGACATACGCCGCAATCTCGGAGAATTTGCGCTAGGGTCCCGGGCCATGGCGACGCGCGAGTTCCCGGCGCTGGGCTTCGATCCCGCCCCCGGTGACCCCGGAGCGGTCTCCTCGGCCGCTTCTGGTGTGACCGCGGCCGGGAAGGTGTTCTCCGCCGCCTCGGCCAACGTCACGAAGCTCAACTCCTCGGCCTGGACCGGCGACGCGGCCGAGGCGTTCCGTGGGCAGCTCAAGGACCTGCCCCGGGACCTTGACCTCGCCGCCCGGTCGCACCAGACCGCGGCCCGGACGCTGACCGACTGGGGCAGTGGGCTGGTGGCCCGGCAGCGGCGGGCGGCCGACCTGGAGTCGCGGGCGGCCGAGCTGCGGCGGCAGGAGCAGTCCGCGGTCGCGTCGGTCAACCAGCTGGCCGGGCAGAGCGCACCGTCCGGCAGCGCCGAGTACGCGGACCTCAAGACCCGGTACGACTCGGCCCGGACGCACGCGAACGCGGTCAGCTCCGACCTCCAGGACGTCATCGCGCAGGCCCGCCGGCTCTACTCCGAGCACCGGTCGGCCGCCTCGTCCGCGGCCGGGACGATCAAGAACGTCGCGGACGCGCCGTACAAGGAGCCGGGCTGGCTGTCGCGGGCCTGGTCCTCGGTGAAGGGCTGGATCGCCGACCACGCCGACGTGCTGGCGAAGATCTCCAGCGTGCTCAAGGGCATCTCGGCGGTGCTCGGTGTGCTGTCGCTGGTGCCGGGGCTGCAGTTCCTGGCCCCGTTCGCGGTGGCCGCGGGCGCGATCGCGCTGGGCATCGACGTCGCGATCAAGCTGGCCACCGGCAAGGGCTCCTGGGCCTCGATCGGGATCGACGCCGCGCTGACGTTCATCCCGGGCGGCAAGATCCTGGACGGGGTCAAGGGCGTCAAGGCGCTGGTGGCCGGCGAGAAGGGCCTGGTCGCGGGGGAGAAGGCGCTGGTCGGCGGCGAGCGGCTGCTGGCCGAGGGGGAGGACCTCGCGAGCGCGGCCGGCGCGGCGATGAAGGGCAACCCGGTCACCGGCCTCGGCTCGACCGCGGTGCATGCCGGCAACGCGGGCAACGGCGTGGTCAAGCGGCTGTTCCCGGACCTGGCCGAGACCAACCCGTTGGTCCGGCTCACCGACGCGACCGACGGCCTGCACCCGAGCGTCGGCGGCTGGGGCTTCACCAACAACTGCCAGAGCTGCGTACAGGCCGTGGACCGGCAGCTGGCCGGGCTGAGCAAGGGCACCACCGCGGTCGAGCGGGTCAACGGCGACGCGATGTCCAGCGTGAACTGGAAGCAGTACATCGCCAACGGCACCGGCACCTCGAACACCTTCAAGTCCGCGGGCGGGTACGACGACATCGTCACGGAGCTGCAGAACGCGGGCGACGGCGCCCGCGGCATCATCCACGGGATGCGGACCGGTCCCGGCGGCGTGTCCATCGCCGGTCACGTGTTCAATGTCGTGAACCGCAACGGCCGGGTGTTCTTCCTGGACGGGCAGACCGGGACGCTGGCGACCCTGGAGAACTACTCCGGCGGCCTGGAGTTCCTGCGTACTCACTGATCGGAGCTGGGATGGAGCTGGCGGAGGCCCGCCGGGCCGCGCAGTCGGAGCTGGAGACGTTCTCCGCGCCGGACAACCCGCTGCAGCTGGTGGAGGACGGCGACGTCGCCGACATCGGCTGGGCCTGGGTCTACGCGTTCAGCACCGCGCGCTGGTTCGTCACCCGGGACCCGGCCGACGCGCCGCCGCCCGGGGCCGGTCCGATCGTCGTGCTCAAGGACTCCGGGGCGACCTTCCACCTGGCGTCCACGCCGTCCTTCGACCAGCAGCTCGCCTCGTACGCCCGGGCGCACGACCTCCCCACCCCGGCGACCCTGGGCTGGTAGCACTCTCGGAGAGGTTCGGGGCACTGGTGGAGAAGCCACCGGCATCCTCGGAGAAGTTCGACGCCCTCGAGGAGGCTCGGCAGCACTCTCGGAGAAACCGGTGAGCACCCTCGGAGAAGTCCGGAACGGAACGCCGGGCGGGGCGAGGTCAGCACTCTCGGAGAGCCGGCGAGAGCATCCTGGAGGAGCTTCCGCAGCCTCGGAGAAGTCGGGTCGGTCCCGGAGACGTGTCGAGGCCGCCCGGGGAGCGTTCCGGGCGGCCTCGTGCGTCTCGTGCGGGTCTAGTCCTCGGCTCGGAAGACCTCGGCTGCGACCTCGCGGATCGTGGACTCGTACTCACGGGCGTGATGCCCGCAAAAGACGAGGTCGCCGCCGCCGGGGAGGACGACGCGGATCTTGGCCTGGGCGCTGCAACGGTCGCAGCGGTCTCCCGCGGACGGCGGTGCAGGGGAGGTCGTGGGCGTCAGTGTCGGCGTCACGGCATTCCCTTCGGGTTGACGGTCACGTTGATGCAACTACCCGCCTTCCGGCGGCGTTCCCCATTCAGCCGGTCGCGAACAGGAGATGATTCTCTCAGCGGACTCGGTGAACCGCCGCCCGCCTCGCCGCGAACCCCCGAACGGACCATCGCCGGGATGAAGAAGGGCCCCGCACGGGTGGCGCGGGGCCCTCATTCATGACCATGGGCCGGATCAGTCCAGGTAGTCGCGCAGCACCTGGGACCGGGACGGGTGCCGGAGCTTCGACATCGTCTTGGACTCGATCTGCCGGATCCGCTCCCGGGTCACCCCGTAGACCTGGCCGATCTCGTCCAGCGTCCGCGGCTGGCCGTCGGTGAGGCCGAACCGGAGCCGGACCACGCCGGCCTCGCGCTCGGACAGCGTCTGCAGCACCGACTGGAGCTGGTCCTGCAGCAGCGTGAAGGAGACCGCGTCGACCGCGACGACCGCCTCGGAGTCCTCGATGAAGTCGCCGAGCTGGCTGTCGCCCTCGTCGCCGATGGTCTGGTCCAGCGAGATGGGTTCCCGGGCGTACTGCTGGATCTCCAGCACCTTCTCCGGGGTGATGTCCATCTCCTTGGCCAGCTCCTCCGGGGTGGGCTCACGGCCCAGGTCCTGGAGCAGCTCGCGCTGGATGCGGCCGAGCTTGTTGATGACCTCGACCATGTGCACCGGGATGCGGATGGTGCGGGCCTGGTCGGCCATCGCCCGGGTGATCGCCTGCCGGATCCACCAGGTCGCGTACGTCGAGAACTTGTAGCCCTTGGTGTAGTCGAACTTCTCGACCGCCCGGATCAGGCCCAGGTTGCCCTCCTGGATCAGATCCAGGAACGCCATGCCGCGGCCGGTGTAGCGCTTGGCCAGCGAGACGACCAGCCGCAGGTTGGCCTCGAGCAGGTGGTTCTTGGCCCGCTCGCCGTCCCGGACGATCCAGAGCAGGTCGCGGCGCATCGTCGGCGACACCTGGTCGGTCTTCTTACCGGCCTGGCGCGCGTCCTCCATGCGGCGGACCCGCTCGGCCGCGTAGAGCCCGGCCTCGATCCGCTTGGCGAGGTCGACCTCCTCCTCGGCGTTGAGCAGGGCGACCTTGCCGATCTGCTTCAGGTACGCCCGGACCGAGTCGGCGGAGGCGGTGAGCTCGGCGTCCTTGCGGGCCTGCCGCAGCGCCTCGCTCTCCTCGTCCTCCTCGTCCCAGGTGAACTCCTCGGAGGACTCCTCCTCCGTGGTGGTGCTGCTGGCCGTGGTGATCTCGGTCGTCTCGTTGATGGCCAGGCCGGGGGCCTCGCCCTCGGCCGGCGGGGTCTTGCCCGGCGTGGCGCCGTCGGGGGCCGCGGCGGCCTTGCGCTTGCGCGTCGTCTTGGCGGGAGCGGCGGCCGGCGCGGCGGCCGCGGCGCCGGCCTCGGGCACCGCGGCCAGCGCGGCGCCGTCCTGCGCGACCACCCTGGGCCGCGCGGGCTCGGCGCCCGGACGCGGCGCGGGCCGCGCGCCGGTGCTCTTGGTGACGGTGCTGCGGGACGGGGCTGCGGCGGCCGCGGTCCGGGCCGGCTTACCGCGCCCCGAGGGGGCGGCGGGCGCATCGAGCATGACGGTCACTCCCGAGTCACTGAGCGTGCGAAGCACGCGCTTGCCGTGTGAGGCCGGCAGACCGGCCTCCTCGAAAGCGCGGCTGATGTCGTTCGCGCGCAGGAATCCCTGGTGCCGGCCTCGGGAGACGAGGTGCTCCGCTAGGTCGCGGGTCGGATCGGACCCTCCGGCGGTGCTGCTGTCGGTGCGGGGATCGGATGCCACGAACGCCCTTTCACGAACGGGTGCCTCCTGGCGGGGAGGCCGCACGACGGAAACTGCCCAGGACGGGCAGGGGGTTGGATTGGGGAGCGGGCGGTCTTCCGGTCCGGGTGGTCGTCTCTCGTCCCGCTTGGGACCGCTGACTCCACCTGGCGCCGGCCGGCCGTAGCCCGTGCCCGTGCCAGTGTAACTTCGCTCCGGCCCCCGACGTGGCGCGGACCGCCCAAGTGGGCTGGGAACATGCCGCCGAGCGCCGAGAAATCCGGCGAACCGAACGGAGCAGCCCGTGTCAGACACACCTCAGGGTCCTCTTGCCGGCCTTCTCGTCGTCGATCTCACCCGGGTGCTGGCCGGTCCGTTCGCCACGATGATGATGGCCGACCTCGGCGCCCGCGTGGTCAAGGTCGAGCGGCCGGGCACCGGCGACGACGCCCGGTCGTACGGGCCGTTCGTGGACGGGCGCTCGACGTACTTCGCCCGGGTGAACCGGGGCAAGGAGTCGATCGCGCTGGACCTGAAGGACCCGACCGGCAAGGCGGTGCTGCTGGGGCTGGCGGACAAGGCCGACGTGCTGATCGAGAACTACCGGCCGGGCGTGATGGGCCGGCTCGGGCTGGGCTACGAGGAGCTCGCGGCCCGCAACCCGCGGCTGGTGTACGCCTCGGTCTCCGGCTTCGGGCAGACGGGCCCGTGGCGGGAGCGTCCTGCGTACGACACGGTGGTGCAGGCGGCCGCCGGTCTGTTCGCCGTGACGGGAGAGCCGGACGGGGAGCCGTACAAGATGGGCACCTCGATCGCGGACCTCACCGCCGGCCTGTACGTCTTCGGCGCGGTAATGGCCGCGCTGCAGGGCCGGACCACGTCCGGGCACGGCGCGCAGGTCGACGTCGCGATGTTCGACTCCGCGCTCTCGCTGCTGGAGGGGGCCGCGCTGCACTACCTGAACCGGCACACCGAACCGCCGCGGCTGGGGAACATGCACCACTCGATCTCGCCGTTCGGCGTGTTCCACTGCGCGGACGACCCGATCGTGATCTGCGCCGGCGGCGACGGGCTGTTCGGGGTGCTGTGCACGGTGCTGGGGCGGCCGGAGCTGGTCACGGACCCGCGGTTCGTGACCAACGACGGGCGGGTGACCAACCGGGAGGACCTCGCGGCCGAGATGGAGGTCGCGCTGCGGACGGCACCCGCGGCCGAGTGGCTGGAGAAGGTCGCGGGCGCCGGCGTGCCCTGCAGCGGGCTGTCCACGGTCGGCACCGCGCTGGACTCCGAGCAGACCGCGGTCCGGCAGATGGTGATCACCGCCGGCGGCCTGCCGATGGTGGGCAACCCGATGAAGATCGCCCCGTACGGGGATCCGGCGCAGCGCCGCCGCTCGCCCGAGCTGGACGAGCACGGCGCCACGATCCGGACCGAGCTGGGCCTGCCTACTCCGTGAACTTCTCGTGGGCGGCCATCGCGGCCCCCACGATGCCGGCGTTGTTGAGCAGCTGGGCCGGCTTGATCGGGGTGTTGATGCTCAGCAGCGGCACCCACTTCTCGGAGTTCTTGCTGACCCCGCCGCCGACCACGAACAGGTCCGGGGTGAACAGCTTCTCCACGTGCGACAGGTACTTCTGGACCCGCTTGGCCCACTGCTTGTACGACAGCCCCTCGTTGTCCTTGGCCGCCGAGGACGCCTTCTTCTCCGCGTCGCCGCCGTCGATCTCGAGGTGGCCGAGCTCGGAGTTGGGCACCAGCTGGCCGTCCAGCAGCAGCGCGCTGCCGATGCCGGTGCCGAAGGTGAGCAGGATGACCACGCCGCCGACGCCCTTGGCCGCGCCGAAACGGGCCTCGGCGATGCCGGCCGCGTCGGCGTCGTTGAGCACGGTGACGTCGCAGTTGGTGATGTCGGTGAAGACCTTGTCGACGTCGGTGCCGATCCAGCTCTTGTCGACGTTGGCGGCGCTCTTGGCCACCCCGTTCTTGATCACCGCGGGGAAGGTCGCGCCGAGCTCTCCGGACCAGCCGGCCTCCTGCACCAGCCGGGCGACGACCTCGGCCACGGCCTCGGGCGTGGACGGGTGCGGCGTCAGGTACTTCACCCGCTCGGTAGCCAGGTCGCCCTTGTCGAGGTCGACGATCGCACCCTTGATCCCGCTGCCGCCGATGTCGACGCCGAAGGCGGTGTTCGCCTTCCGTCTGCTCCTCGTGGGCACCTGGTCTCTCCCCTCGCCGCGATCAACCTACTGTCTAGACCATGCCCACCAGGGACGGCGCCGACCACACCGAGTTGCTCGCCCTCGCCGAGCGGCTCGCCCGCGGGGCCGGCGAGCTGACCGTACGGCTGCGGGCCGACGGCCGGGTCCTGGACGTGGACGCCAAGAGCACGCCGACCGACCTGGTCACCGAGGTCGACCGGGCCTCGGAGCGATGGCTGACCGACGAGCTGGCCCGGCTGCGGCCGGACGACGCGGTGCTGGGCGAGGAGGGCGCGGACCGGGCCGGCGGCAGCGGCGTGCGCTGGGTGGTCGACCCGATCGACGGCACGGTCAACTTTCTCTACGGCCTGCGTCCGTACGCGGTCTCGGTCGCGGCCGAGCGGGACGGGCGGGTGGTGGCCGGGGCGGTGCACGACCCGACCTCGGGCGAGACGTTCAGCGCGGCGCTGGGCGCCGGGGCGTACCGGGACGGGGTCCGGATCGGGGGGCGCTGGGTGGCGCCGTCACTGGAGACCGCGGTGGTCGGCACCGGCTTCGGGTACGACGCGGCGCTGCGGGCCGGGCAGGGCGAGATCCTGGCCGCGGTGCTGCCCCGGGTCGGCAACGTCCGGCGGCTCGGCTCGGCCGCCCTCGACCTCTGCTACGTCGCCGCGGGCCGGCTGGACGGCTACTACGAGCACGGCCTGAAGGACTGGGACCGGGCCGCGGGCCTGCTGGTCGCGACCGAGGCCGGCGCGGTGGTGAGCGGGCTGCGGGGGCGGCCGCCGGGGACGCTCACGGTGGCGGCCTCGCCCGCCGTGGCGGCCGAGCTCATCACGCTGCTGGAGGAGCTCGGCGCCGACGAGCTGTGAGGCCCGGTTCGTGGCGGCGGCGCGGAATCGGCTATAGGTAGGGACATGGACGTGCCGGGTGCGGATCCGCGGGTGCTGGGGCCGTACCTGGCCGGGGAGCTGGGGGACGACGCCTGGCTGGAGCCGGCGGTCGAGGTCGTCCCGGGCGGCCGGTCCAACCTGACCTACTTCGTGACCTCCCCGGCCGGGGAGCTGGTGCTGCGGCGGCCGCCGCTGCGGGCGGTCCGACCCACCGCGCACGACATGGGCCGCGAGCACCGGATGCTCTCGGCCCTGTACGGCACGGCCGTCCCGGTGCCCGAGCCGCTGCTGCTCTGCGACGACCCGGCCGTGCTGGGGGCGCCGTTCTACGTGATGCGCCGGGTGCCGGGCGTGGTCGTCCGGGCCGCGTTCCCGGCCGGGTACGCGGCCGAGCCGGCCGACCGCGCCGCGATCACGGCGACGATGATCGACGTACTGGCGGACCTGCACGCGGTCGACCCGGCCGCGGTCGGCCTGGCCGGGTACGGGCGGCCGGAGGGCTACCTGGCCCGCCAGCTGAAGCGCTGGTCCGGGGAGTGGCAGGCGCTGCGCTCGGGCGACCTGCCCGCGGTGGACGCGCTGGCCGCGGAGCTCGGCGCCGGGTTGCCGGACGCGCCCAGTGGCGGGATCGTGCACGGCGACTACAAGCTGGACAACGTCATCCTGGCCGCCGACGACCCGGGTCGGATCGAGGCGGTCCTGGACTGGGAGATGTCCACCCTGGGCGACCCGCTGGCCGACCTGGGCCTGCTGGTCGTCTACTGGCAGCCGGCCGGGGCCGCGGGCGCGGTCGTCCCCTCGGTCACCGGCCTGCCCGGTTTCCCGAGCCGGACCGAGCTCGCCGCCCGGTACGCGGCCCGCACCGGGCGGGACGTCAGCGCGCTGCCCTGGTACGTCGCCTTCGGCTACTTCAAGCTCGCCTGCGTGGTGGCCGGCATCGTGGTCCGGCAGCGGGCCGGGGCGATGGCCGACAACACCGACGACGGGCTGGGCGACGCGATCGGACCGCTGGCCGAGGCCGGCCTGGACGTCCTGGGCCGTAGCACCACTGACTTAGGCTGACGGCGAAGAGTGACGGCGTAGGCGCTCTGTAACGATCCGAGGCCCGCTGCCCGAGATCGCCCGAAGGTACGGCCCGTTCGCTACCCTCGGTCTCAGGGGAACCGCACACAGTGCGGTCGCGGTCGCTGGAGGCGCCAATGGGGGCGGTGTTCCAAGGTCCGGACGCACCGCCGCGCGCGCGTTACACGCTGCGGCTGCGTCGCGCACTACCCGCACTGGTCTTCCTGATCGTGCTCTGCGCGCTGGCCGGCATCACCTGGCTGAAGGTGCTGGACCGGGTCGACGCCCGGGCCGCCGCGGCCGCCTGCCCGACCGGCGCCGACACCTCGGGCCGGCCGCAGCTGCGGATCTACAACGCCACCGCCCGCGAGGGGCTGGCCAAGACCGTCGCCGGCCAGCTGATCAGCCGCGGCTACGCGATCATCGCGACCGAGAACGACCCGCTGGCCGGCATCCGCCCGGTCACCGGCACCGCCGAGGTGCGGTACGGGCCGGCCGGGGCCGCGCAGGCGGCCCAGGTCCGCCGCCAGGTGCCGGGCGCGACGCTCTACCGGGACGCCCGCGAGGGCACGGTCATCGATCTCGTGCTCGGCGACCGGTTCCGCCGCCTGTCCAGCCCGGCCGAGCTGGCCAAGGGCCGGCAGGGACTGGTCGCCCCGGCCGCGACCAAGGCACCGGCGAAGCCCGTGAAGCCGGTCGCGACCAAGGCCGCCGCGCCCCCCTCGCCCTCGCCGAGCTGTTGACCACGCTGGAGTTCCGGCCCAGCCGGGACGGCTTCCGGTTCGGCAACTCCTGGCCGCGCGGAGCGCCGGTGACGCTGGCCGGGATCGGCTTCGGCCGGGTCTACGGCGGGCTCTGCGGCGGCATGGCGTACGAGGCCCGGCGGGCCTGGCTGGCCGGGGAGACGCTGCCCGAGGACACCGTCGCACCGGCCGCTGGCCCGCTGGCCGACCGGCTGTTCCAGGCGCAGATGCAGAGCCTGGGGCTGCCGGCCGGGCCGGCGCGCTACCTCTGGTTCCAGCTGCCGCCGATGGACCGGGGCCGGCGCGAGCTGACCCTGACCCACGGCCTGCCCGGCGTGCGGCGGGCGCTCGCGGCCGGGGTGCCGCCGCTGCTGGGCCTGGTCCGCGTCGTCACCTGGGACCCGCGCAAGGTGGTGGAGAACCACGTCGTGCTCGGCTACGGGCTGACCGAGTCGCCGGACGGGCAGGCCGAGATCGCGGTCTACGACCCCAACCACCCGGGCGACGACGGCGTCCGGCTGCGGGTCGCGCCCGACGGGACGGTGGCGTACTCGCACGGCAGCGTGGCCGCGTTCACCGTCGTGGGCCCACCGGGGGAGAACCGCCGTGCCGCGGGCTCGCCCGCCGACCGGCCCTGACCGCCTTCGACAGCTGCTTCCACTGCCGGCGCTGCTCGGCCCGCTCACGGGCGTCGTACCGGTCGGCGAGCCAGCCGACCTCGTGCCGGAGCGCGGCGTGGCTGGCCACCCGGCGGGCGGACAGCGTGCCCGCGGCGACCGCGGCGGCGATCGCGCAGCCGGGCTCACCGGCGTGCCGGCAGTCCCGGTAGCGGCAGCGCTCGGCCAGCTCCACGATGTCGGCGAAGGCGCGGTCCAGGCCGGCGTCGGCGGCCCAGAGCTGCACGCCCCGCAGGCCCGGGGTGTCGAGCACGAGCCCGCCGCCCGGCAGCAGGACCAGCTCCCGGGTGGTCGTGGTGTGCCGGCCCTTGCCGGTCCGGCCCACCGGCCGGACCGCGGCGTCCGCGGTGCCGGCCAGCGCGTTGCGCAGGCTGGACTTGCCGGCCCCGGAGACGCCCAGCAGCGCTGCGGTCAGGCCCGGCCGGATCAGCGCCCGCAGCTCGGCCAGCCCGCGCCCGTCCACGGTGCTGACCAGCAGCACCTCCGCGCCGGGGGCGGTCTCGGCGACCTCCTCCCGCTCGGCCGCCGCGGTGCCGGTGGCCAGGTCGGCCTTGGTCAGCACGACCACCGGGCGGGCGCCGGAGTCCCAGGCCACCGCCATCAGCCGGTCCAGCCGGCCCGCGCTCGGCGGCGCGGCCAGCGAGACCAGCACGAACACCAGGTCGACGTTCGCCGCCAGCACCTGGCGGGCCGCGGCCTTGCCGCCGGCGCCGCGCACCAGCTCCGTACGGCGGGGGAGGCGGACGGCGGTGCCGGGCTCGCCCCGGTCGGACGAGCGCAGGTACATGGTCCAGTCACCGGTCACCAGCCGCGGCCCGGTCGCCGGCACCTCCCCGGACTCCGTCGCCAGCAGGACGCGGGGGCCGTCGGCGCGGACCACGCGGGCCGGCCGGCCGGTCCGTTCGGTGGCGAGCGCCGCCCACTCGGCGTCCCACCCCAGCTCGTCGAGCACGTGACACACCTCGCAGGCGGGTGAGGGTTGGGAGATCGGGATCTGACGACTCCCGCGCGCCGCTGCGCTGGACCGTTAGATCCGCAAGGTAACCTCCCGCGGCTGCCCGCGCCGAAGGGGTTTCCGCGCCCACGACACGGCTGCCGACAGCGGGCACAAAACCGCTCCCCGGCGCGTTACCCGCGCGCCACCCGCACGACTACAGGAGTGACCCAGTATGGCTACCGATTACGACGCGCCTCGCCGCAGCGAGGTCGACGAGCTCGGGGAGGATTCTCTCGAGGAGCTGAAGGCCCGCCGGGCCGAGGCGCAGTCCGGTTCGATCGACGTCGACGAGGCCGAGCTCAACGAGAACCTCGAGCTCCCCGGGGCCGACCTGTCCGGTGAGGAACTCACCGTCCGGGCCGTCCCGCAGCAGGCGGACGAGTTCACCTGCTCCAGCTGTTTCCTGGTCCACCACCGCTCCCGGCTCGCCGGGCAGCGCAACGGCCAGCCCGTCTGCCGGGACTGCGCGGCCTGACGGGGTAGGAACAGGGACATGACGCGTCTCCCGTGGCAGAAGTCCGAGCCCGAGCCCGTACTGGACGAGGGTCGGCCGAGACAGGACGCCGCGGACAGCGCATCCCTGGGCGAGCTGGTCGCCCGCGTCGCCGATGACTCCGGCGACCGGAAGGACCAGCTGGCCGCGTTGGCCCGCGGGCTGGCCGGTGGCCTGAAGGACGCCGCCGGATCCGGTTTCCGCGGGGCCGGCTCGCTGCTCGCCGACGTACTCGCGGATGCCGCACCGAGATTGCGGATCCGGGACGCGGCGACGCTGCGGGCGCACCACCCCGGACTGTCCGACGACGAGATCGCGGACGTCCTGGTCAGGCACGCCGCCCGCGCCACGTCCGCCTTCGGGGCCGCCGTGGGCGCGCTGGCGGCGGTCGAGTTCGCCGCCCCGCCGACCTTGCTGGCCGCGCCGGTGCAGCTTGCCGCCGAGACGCTCGCCGTGGCCGCGGTCGAGGTCAAGCTGACCGCCGAGCTGCACGAGATCCTCGGCCAGCCGGCGCACGGCAGCGGCGGGCAGCGCGGCTCCGCGTACCTCATGAGCTGGGTCCGGCAGCGGGCCCTGGACCCGAAGGCCGGCGCCGCCGGTCTGTCCGCCGTGCTCGGCCACGCCGCCAAGCGGGAGCTGCGCTCGATGCTGGTCCGCCGCGCCGGTCGCGGCGTCTCCACGCTCGCGCCGTTCCTGGCCGGCGCCGTCGCCGGCGGCGTCATCAACCGTCGCGCCACCCGCTCCCTGGGCGAGAAGCTCAGCGCCGAGCTGCGCGGCCGGCGGTACTGATCATCGACGTGATATCGCGCGGGGTAGCCTTGCCCGCTGTGCCGTCACCCCTGTCCCCACCTGGGCCGTCCGCCCCGGTCGAGGTCCTCGTCCAGCGCCTCGACCCCGGCGTCCCGCTGCCGGCGTACGCGTTGGACGGCGACGCCGGCGCCGACGTCGTGACCACCGTGGACGCCCGGCTGGCGCCGGGGGAGCGGGCGGTGCTGCCCACCGGCCTGGCCCTCGCCCTCCCGGACGGGTACGCGGTGTTCGTGCACCCGCGCTCCGGCCTGGCCGCCCGTTGTGGCATGTCGCTGGTGAACGCGCCCGGCACGGTCGACTCGGGTTACCGCGGCGAGGTGAAGGTGATCGTCATCAACCACGACCCGGTGGCGTCGCTGACGCTGACCCGCGGCGACCGGATCGCCCAGCTGGTGCTGCAGAAGGTCGAGCGGGCCGCGTTCCGGGTCGTCGACGAGCTGCCCGCCTCCGAGCGCGGCGCCGGTGGCCACGGCTCCACCGGCGGCCACGCGCGCCTGGCCGGGGGTGTGTGATGGCCCTCGGACGGCGCCGGGTGCACCGCTCGGAACGGCAGAAGATCGACGCGACCCCGCCCTGGTCGACCGAGAAGGACCGGGACACCGACCCGACCACCGGCCCGTACGACGAGCAGGACGTGCCCGGCGACGAGCTGGAGCGCCTCGACCTCGGCGCGCTGCGGATCCCGGTCATCGGCGGCGTCGAGGTCCGCGTGGACGTCGGCCCGGACCAGCAGGTCGTCGCGGCCACGCTGTCGTACTCGGGGAGCGAGGCGCAGATCGGCGCGTTCGCCGCCCCCCGCACGGCCGGGATCTGGGACGAGATCCGCAAGGAGATCCGCACCTCGATCACCCAGCAGGGCGGCACCGCGCAGGAGGTCAAGGGCCGCTTCGGCACCGAGCTGACCGGCCGGATCCCGGTCCAGGGCGGGTTCCAGAGCGTCCGGTTCGTCGGCGTCGACGGGCCGCGCTGGTTCCTGCGCGGGCTGTTCACCGGCACCGCCGCGACCGACCCGGCCAAGGCCGCGGTGCTCGAGGACGCGGTCCGCAACATCGTGGTGGTCCGCGGCAGCTCCCCGATGCCCGTCCGGGACCCGCTGCCGCTGACGCTGCCGGAGGAGATCAAGGCGCAGGCGGAGGAGGAGACCCGGGGCGCGCACGCGGCCCCGGACGAGCCGGCCGAGGAGGAGGCTCCGGAGGAGGACTTCGGTCCGTCCGAGGAGGACTCCGTCCCGGCCGCGCGCCCCAACCCCCGCCGCCGCCGCCGCTGACTCCCGGCGGGCCTGCGGGGCCAGGCCCCGGCCGGCCCCGGCCGGGCTGAGTCCCGGCTGGCCCCGTGCCGGGCCTGGCGCGGCTCGGGTCTGGTCGGGGCGGCGGCCCCGTCCGGGCCTGGCGCGGCTCGCCCCCGGTTGCGCCGGCGGCCCCGTCCGGGCCTAGCGCGGCTCGGGCCTGGTCGGGGCGGCGGCCAGGGCCGCCAGGGCGGCGGTACCGAGCACGCTGCGGTCCGAGCCCACCTCGGCCAGTCCCAGGCGGCCCAGCGCCGCGTACGGCAGCGTGGCGGCCCACTCCTGTGCCACCGCGTACGGGTGCAGCGGGTCGTCGACGAGCCCGACCACCCCGGCCGGCGCCGTCAGCGCCGCCAGCTCGGCCGGGGACGGCCCGGCGGAGGCGGCCGCGGCCCGGAGGCTCGCCGCCAGCCCGTCCCCGTACCCGGGCCAGGCCGCGGCCAGCTCGGCCGCGACCCAGGGCACCGCGTCCCCGGCCGCGGCCAGCGCCCCGGCCGTCCCGAGCCGCTCGACCACGTCCGCGGAGGCCGCCGTCGCGGCCGCGAGCACAGCGGGTGATCCCGTCCAGGCCGGCATCACCAGCAGCACGCCGCCCAGGTCCGCTCGACCCGCGGCCCAGCGGGCGGCGACGTGCGCACCGAGCGAGACCCCGCCGACCAGCCCCAGCCGCGAGCCGTACCGCTCGGCGCAGTCCGACAGGGCCCGAAACGCGCCGGTCACGAGCTCGGGGCCGGGCTCGGGCGGCGGCGCGACCAGCGCGTACCCGGCCGTACGCAAAGGCCGGCCGAACGCCCGCGCAACGAAATCCGCTGACGAGCCCGCCCCGGGCAAGATCACGGCGACCTGATCCACAAGCGCGAATCCTTCCGTGACCGTGCTCATCTCCTGAACACACCCCATGCAGGAGGGCGCGGATGACTTACATTGGAAACGTGAGCGAGACCCCAGCGCCGATCCGCCGCGGCTGGTTGACCCGAGTGGTCCAGCGACTGACCGAGGACGCCGAGGAGCTGGACGCCGCCGACCTGCGCGAGGACGTGCAGAAGGCCGGGTCCCGCCCCGTCGCGGCCTGCTGCCAGGGCGAGCCGGTGACGGTGACCGGCAGGCTGCGCTCGGTCGTGTACACGCCGCGGGATACCGTTCCGACCGTGGACGCAGAGCTCTTCGACGGCTCCGGGTCGGTGCACCTGGTCTGGCTCGGCCGCAGCCGCATCCCCGGCATCGAGCCCGGCCGGGTGCTGGTCGCCCGCGGCCGGGTCTCCGAGCACGACGGTGTCAAGATGATCTTCAATCCCTGGTACGAGCTGAAGTCGGTGTCCGCGTGACCGACGCGGCCGACGAGAGTCGGCCGCCGGCCGCCAAGCCGACCCCGATGCTGGTCGAGTCGATCGGCGGCTGGCGCGGCCTGATCGACAGCGGCCTGCCCGTCGTCGTCTTCGTCGCCGTGAACGCCGTGGCCGGCCTGCAGGCCGCGATCTGGGCCGCGGTCGGCGCCGGCGTACTGCTGTTCGTACTGCGGCTGGTGCGCAAGGAGACCGTGCAGCAGGCCCTCAGCGGCTTCTTCGGCGTCCTGGTCGCGGCGTTCATCGCGAACCGGACCGGCGAGGCCAAGGGCTTCTTCCTGCTCGGGATCTGGGCCAGCTTCGCGTACGGCGCGGTCTTCCTGGTCTCGATCCTGGCCCGCTGGCCGCTGGTCGGCGTGATCTGGGAGTACGTCGACGGCCGCGGCATCGGCACGGCCTGGCGCAAGGACCGCCGGCTGATGCGCGTCTACACCTGGTGCACGGTCGTCTGGGTGCTCGTCTTCGCCGCCCGCGGCCTGGTCCAGCGCTACCTCTACGACCAGGACTCCACCGGCTGGCTGGCGGTGGCCCGGCTCGCGATGGGCTACCCGTTCACGATCGGGGCGCTCGCGATCTCGGTGCTCGCGGTCCGCCGGGTGCGCAAGCAGGAGGGCGCGGACACCACGCCCGAGGACGTCGTGGCCGAGAAGCTGCACCTGGACCACGAGCCCGGCTAGCAGTTCCCGTCGCCGCAGACGAGCCGCCGCAGCTGCGACTCGGCCTCCTGGACCGTGACGAACAGCAGCTCGTCGCCGCCCTCCAGCGGCTCGTCCGGGGACGGGATGACGACCCGGGCCCCGCGCACGATCGCGACCAGCGCGGCGTCGCGCGGCAGCTTTATGTCGGAGACCGCCCGCCCGACGACCGGGGCCGCCGGCGGCAGGGTGATCTCGACCAGGTTGGCCTGCCCCTGCCGGAACGTCATGAGCCGGACCAGGTCGCCGACCGAGACCGCCTCCTCGACCAGCGCGACCATCACCCGCGGCGTGGACACCGCGACGTCGACGCCCCAGGCCTCGGTGAACAGCCACTCGTTGTCGGGGTGGTTGATCCGGGCCACCACCCGGCGGACCGCGAACTCGGTCTTGGCCAGCAGCGAGACCACCAGGTTGACCTTGTCGTCGCCGGTGGCCGAGATGACCACGTCGCAGTCCTGCAGCCGGGCCTCCTCCAGCGAGGACAGCTCGGCCGCGTCCGCGGCCAGCCACTCCGCGCGGGGCACCCGGTCGGGGTCGACCTTGTCCGGGTCCCGCTCGATGAGCATCACGTCGTGCTCGTGCTCGATGAGCTCGTTCGCGATGGACCGGCCGACGCCCCCGGCGCCCGCGATGGCAACGCGCATCAGTGCCCCTCGGTGCTCGGGGCGGCCGCGGCCGCCCGCTCGACGTCGTCGGCGATGTCGTCGGTGACCAGCAGGTGCACCTGATCGCCGTCCTGCAGCATGGTCGAGCCGGTCGGCAGCACGCCCCGGCCGAACCGGGTGAGGAACGCCACCCGGGCGTCGGTCGCGGCCTCCAGCGCCTTCACCTTGTGCCCGATCCAGCCCTCGTGCAGCGGGACCTTGACCAGCGACACCGCGCCGGAGGGGTCCCGCCAGTCCTCCGCGTGCTTGTCGCCGAGCAGCGCGGACAGGAAGCGGTTCACGGTCCAGGGCACGGTGGCCACGGTCGGGATGCCGAGCCGCTCGTAGACCTCGGCCCGCTTGGGGTCGTAGATCCGGGCGACGACGTGCGCGACGCCGAATGTCTCCCGGGCCACCCGGGCGGCGATGATGTTGGAGTTGTCCCCGCTGCTCACCGCTGCGAACGCGCCGGCCCGGTCGATGCCGGCCCGGTGCAGCGTCTCCCGGGCGAACCCGACGCCGGTGATCTGGTCGCCGGCGAAGTCCGGGCCGAGCCTTCGGAAGGCCGCCCGGTTCTGGTCGATGATCGCGACCGAGTGCCCGACCCGCTCCAGGTTGCGGGCGAGACTCGAGCCGACCCGGCCGCAGCCCATGACCACGATGTGCACGCTCGGACGGTACCGCGAGCAGGGTCGTCCACAGCCGGTCGGCCGACCCTTCCGCGGCGCCGTCCGGACCGTACGCTTGGTGCGTGTCGCTGCTGACGAGGGTCGCCAAGCGGCTGGTGATCGGGCGTCCGGTCAGCAGTGACCGGCTTGGGGACACCACGCTGTCCAAGCGCATCGCCCTGCCCATCTTCGCCAGCGACGCACTCTCCTCGGTGACGTACGCGACGCAGGAGATCCTGCTCGTGCTCACCGTCGCCGGGACCGCGTACCTGTTCGTGGCGCCGTGGGTGGCCGCGGCGATCGTGCTGCTGTTCGCGATCGTGGTCGCGTCCTACCGCCAGGTCGTGCGGGCGTACCCGTCCGGCGGCGGGGACTACGAGGTGGCCACGAAGAACCTGGGCCGCTTCGCCGGGCTGACCGTGGCCAGCGCGCTGCTGGTGGACTACGTGCTCACGGTCGCGGTGTCGGTCTCGGCCGGCGTGGACAACGTCATCTCCGCGTTCCCGGGGCTGAACCCGGTCCGGGTGGAGCTCGCGGTCGTCCTGGTCGCGGTGCTGGCGGCGGCCAACCTGCGCGGGCTGCGGGAGTCTGGCACCGCGTTCGCCATCCCGACGTACGGGTTCGCGGCCGGGGTGATGGTGCTCATCGTGACCGGGCTGATCCGGCTCGTGTTCGGCAGCACGCCGCAGGCGGAGAGCGCGGCCTGGACGGTCAACCCCGAACCCGGGCACGAACATCTGGCCGGGCTCGCCCTGCTGTTCTTCGCGCTGCGCGCGTTCTCCTCCGGCTGTACGGCGCTGACCGGGATCGAGGCGATCGCCAACGGGGTGCCCGCGTTCCGGCCGCCGAAGAGCCGCAACGCGGCCATCACGCTGGGCATGCTCGGCCTGCTGGCGGTGACGATGTTCGGCGGCATCACCGCGCTCGCGCTGGTCTCCGACGTGCACGTGGCGGCCAACACCTGCGACCTGATCGGCTTCACCGGCAACTGCGCCACCGACCCGCAGCGGACCGTCATCGCCCAGCTCGGCGCGGCCATCTTCGGCGGCGACCACTCGGTCGGGTTCTTCTACATCCAGGCCGTCTCCGCGCTGATCCTGGTGCTGGCCGCGAACACCGCGTTCAACGGGTTCCCGCTGCTGGGCTCGGTGCTGGCCCAGGACCGCTACCTGCCGCGGCAGCTGCACACCCGCGGCGACCGGCTGGTGTTCTCCAACGGCATCCTCGTGCTGGCCGGGTTCGCGATGCTGCTGATCTGGGCCTTCGACGCCTCGGTGACGCGGCTCATCCAGCTCTACATCATCGGCGTGTTCACCTCCTTCACCCTCGGCCAGCTCGGCATGGTCCGGCACTGGAACCGCAACCTGCGCACCGAGCAGGACCCGGGCGTCCGGCGCCGGATGATGCGGTCCCGGGTGATCAACGCGACCGGCGGCACCGTGACCGCGGTCGTGCTGGTCATCGTGCTGATCGAGAAGTTCCTGCTCGGGGCCTGGATCGTGGTCATCGCGATGCCGGTGATCTTCTGGATCATGAAGTCGATCAACCGGCACTACACCCGGGTCGCCGAGGAGCTGGTGCCCGACGACGAGCGCGGCATGCTGCCGAGCCGGGTGCACGCGATCGTGCTGGTCTCCAAGCTGCACAAGCCGACCCTGCGCGCGCTGGCGTACGCGAAGGCGACGCGGCCGGACACCCTCACCGCGCTGACCGTGAACGTCGACGAGCAGGAGACCCGGGCGCTGCAGGAGGAGTGGGACCGTCGCGACATCAGGCTGCCGCTGACGATCGTGGAGTCGCCGTACCGGGAGATCACCCGGCCGGTGCTCGACTTCGTCAAGCGGCAGCGGCGGGAGTCGCCCCGCGACGTGGTCGCCGTCTTCGTCCCCGAGTACGTCGTGGGCCGCTGGTGGGAGCACCTGCTGCACAACCAGAGTGCGCTGCGCCTCAAGGGCCGGCTGCTGTTCACGCCCGGCGTCATGGTGACCTCGGTGCCCTGGCAGCTGGCGTCCTCGGCCCGGGCGGCGGGGCGGCCGGAACGGGCCCAGCCGGGCGCGGCCCGGCGCGGGCTGGACGACCGGACCCGGACCAGCAGCGAGCACCCGGACCAGACGCCGGCGCCCGCACCGGCACCGGGCGCCAACGGCCGTGACCCCGTCCGTACGGCCGAGGCCCGGGCCGGCGCCGACGCCGACCCCCGCCCGTGAGCCGGGCGCCGGCGGCGTCGCGGCGGGGGCGGGCGGGGGCGTCCCGGCCGGTCCGGCGCGGTCCGTGGCTCGGGCGGGAGATCGAGGTCGACGTCGGCCCGGTCGCCCACGGCGGGCACTGCGTGGCCCGGCACGAGGGCCGGGTGCTGTTCGTCCGGCACGCGCTGCCGGGGGAGCGGGTGCTGGCCCGGGTCACCGACGACCGCGGCGGCGGGTTCTGCCGGGCCGACGCCGTGCGGGTGCTCACGCCGTCCCCGGACCGGGTCGAGCCGCCCTGCCCGCACGCCGGGCCGGGCCGGTGCGGCGGCTGCGACTGGCAGCACGCCTCCGGCGCCGCTCAGCGCGAGCTCAAGGCCGCGGTGGTCCGGGAGCAGCTGACCCGGCTGGCGAAACTGCCCGACGTCCCGGTGACCGTGCAGGAGCTGCCGGGCGGGCTGCTGGGCTGGCGCAGCCGGGTCCGGTTCGCGGTCGACCCGGCCGGGCACACCGGCCTGCGCCGGCACCGGTCGCACGGGCTGGAGCCGGTCGGGCACTGTCCACTCGGGACGGACAGGGTGACCGCGGCCGGCGTCGGCGAGCGCACCTGGCCGGCCGGCGCCGAGGTCGAGGTCGTCGCCACCAGCACCGGCGACACCACGATCCTCCTGCGCCCACCCGAGAACGCCCCCGACCCTGCCGCGGGCCCGGCGCCCGGCTCGGCCGTGGGCCCTGCTCCGGGCTCTGCCGGGGCCTCCGCGCCGGACCCTGTCGCGGCCTCCGGGGCCTCCGGGGCCGGCTCTGCCGGCGGGGCGGCGGCGCGTGGCGCGGCCGCGGGTCGCGCGGTTGCGGCGGAGGGACGGACGGCGCGGGGCGGTTCGGTGTCCGCGCGGGGTCGGGACGGGCGGGGGAGCGGGCCCGGTACGGACGGGGAGCGGGCGGTCGGCGACGACGATCCCCGCGCCGCCGGCGGGGGAGTCGTGCACGACGGACCGGCCCGGATCCGGGAACGGGCCGGCGGCCGCGACTGGGAGCTGGCCGCGGGCGGCTTCTGGCAGGTGCACCCGGCCGCCGCCGACACCCTCGCCGCCTGCGTCCTGGAGCTGCTCGCCCCCCGCCCCGGCGAGACCGCCCTGGATCTGTACGCGGGAGCCGGCCTCTTCGCGGGCCTGCTCGCCGACGCGGTCGGCCCGGACGGTCACGTGCTCGCGGTCGAGTCCGATCCGGTCGCCGCCGACGACGCCCGCGCCAACCTCGACGGGCACGCGGAGGTCCGGGAGGCCCGCGTCACCGCCGGCCTGCTCGGCGGCCTGGGCTTCCGCCCGGACCTGGCCGTGCTCGACCCGCCGCGGGCCGGCGCCGGTCCGGACGTGCTGACCGCGCTGCTGGCGCTGCACCCGCGTGCGGTCGCGTACGTGTCCTGCGATCCCGCCGCGCTGGCCCGTGACCTCCGGGCCGCGCTGGACGCGGGCTGGACCCTGACGACCCTGCGTGCGTACGACTGCTTCCCGATGACGCAGCACGTGGAGACGGTCGCGCTGCTGGAGCCGGCGACGCCGTGACCGAGGTACCGCCGTGGTGGCCGGAGACGGTGCACCGGCCGGGAGCGCCGGACTGGGAGCGCTCGGCCGTGTCCTGGCTGCTGGACCTCGTGCCGGGGGACTGGCGGGAGCACGACGTGTTGCGCCGGCACCCGACGCTGCTGGCCCGGCTGGCGGCCGCGCAGACCGGCGCGAGCCTGGAGGCGACCCGGGAGGGCTGGCGGACGCTGCGCCGGGACGTCGGCCGGGGCGGGGCCAAGCTGCCGCCCGACGTGGTCGAGGAGGCGATGGCCGCGTACGAGCGGCAGGGCTCCCGGCTGGTCGAGCTGACCCGTCAGGTCGAGGCGGTCCGCCAGGTCATCGACGGCTTCACCTGGGTCCCCGGCGCCGGCCGCTGGACCCGCGCCTGACCCTCAGCGGGAAAGAACTCAGGCGCGGGCGCCGAGGGGATCGCCGAGCAGCGGCGCGAACGCGAGCTCGGCCGCCCCGACCAGGCTGGAGTCGGCGCCGAGCCCGGGCAGGGCCAGCCGGACCTGGTCCCGCGGCGCGGTCAGCGACGTCGCCAGCTCCGCCCGCACGTACGGCTCCAGCAGCGGGAACAGCTCCCGGGTCAGCCCACCGAAGATGACCACCTCGGGGTTGAACAGGTTGACCAGGTTGGCGACGCCCACCCCGAGCCAGCGCCCGACCCGGCGCACGGCCGCCTTCGAGGCCCGGTCGCCGGCCCGCTGGGCCAGGATCTCGGCCGGGGCCGAGCCGGGCGGCGCGCCGATCGCCAGCAGCACCGCGTCGGCGCCGACCTCGGTCTCCCAGCAGCCGCGCCGGCCGCAGGTGCACAGCCGCCCGGTGGCCGGGTTGACGCTCATGTGCCCGACCTCGCCGGCGTACCCGCCCGCGCCGGTGAGCGGGCGCCCGCCGACGATCACGCCCGCACCCAGCCCGACCTCGCCGGTCAGGTAGATCGCGTCCGACGCGTCGGTCGCGACCCCGCGCAGGTGCTCGGCCATCACGCCGAGGTCGCCCTCGTTGCCGACCGCGACCGGCAGCATGGTGTCCAGCTCGACCCCGAGCAGTGTGCCCAGCGGGACGTCGATCCAGCCCAGGTTGGGCGCGAACCGCACCAGCTGGTCCGGCCCGCCGACCATGCCCGGCACGGCCACCCCGATGCCGACCGGCTCGGCCGCGGCCGTGGCCAGCAGCGGCTCGACCAGCGCCCGGACCCGATCCAGCACCTGCGGCACGTCGCCGTCGCCGCGCGGCTGCCAGACCTCGCGCCGGTCCAGCACCACGCCGCCGAGCCCGATCCGGGCCGCGGCCAGGTGCTCGACGCCGATGTCGACGGCCAGCGCCCAGACGTGCTCGGACCGCGGCTCGACCAGGATCGAGGGCCGGCCGGCGCCACCGCGGCCGACCGGCGCCGCCTGCCGCACCAGCCCGGCGTCGGCCAGCTCCGTGGTCAGCGCCCTGACCGTGCTCCGGTTCAGCCCGCTGACCGCGGTGAGGTCGGCCCGCGACATCGCGCCGCGGACGTGCAGCTGCCGCAGCAGGACGCCGAGGTTGTGCCGGCGTACCTCTTCCTGGGTGACGGCCGGGGTCCGGGCCGCCGTGCCGGTGACCGACGTGGTCCAGGGCCCGCTCTCGATCCGGTCGGCCCGGACCCGAGCCCCGGTCACGTCGGCACCGGCCGCGACCCGGTCAGACGCGGCCCGTGGAGGCCGCCCGCCGCCGGGACAGCGCGTCCACGCTGGCCGCGATGAGCAGCACCAGGCCGGTGACCACGTAGACCACGCTCGTGGGCTGGTTGAGCAGGCCCATGCCGTTGGTGATCGTGGCGATCACCAGCCCGCCGAGGATCGCGTCGAGGATCTTGCCCTTGCCGCCGAAGAGGCTCGTGCCGCCGATGACGGCCGCGCCCACCGCGTACAGCAGGGTGTCGGAGCCACCGGTGGTGGGCGAGATCGAGTTGTCCCGGCTGGCGAGCAGGATGCCGCCGACGGAGGCGAGCGTGGACCCGATGATGAAGCAGAAGAGCTTGATCTGTTTCGGGTTGATGCCGGCCCGGCGGGCGGCCTCGGCGTTGCCGCCGACCGCGTAGACGTGCCGGCCGAAGCGGGTCTTGCTCAGCACGAAGTTGAGCCCGACGAGCAGGATCACCAGCAGCAGCACGACCTCGGGCACACCCTTGATCGAGGACACCTGCGGGTTGCGGCTGCGCTCCGTGGACAGGTAGAAGGTGACCAGGCCGAGCAGGACCGCCAGCACGACGACCTTGCCGATGACCACCGAGACGCCCTCGGACAGCAGGCCGCCGGCCCGCCGGCTCGCGGCCCGGCGCAGCGAGACCGCCGCGTACAGCGCGATGATGACGACGTAGAGGGTCCAGCCCAACCAGACCGGCATCGTGTTGTTGTTGATGGCCAGCAGCTTCGAGTCCCGGATCGGGATCGTGCCGCCCTCGCCGATCGTCTTCAGCAGCACGCCCTGCAGGCCCAGGAAGAAGGCCAGCGTAACCACGAAGGACGGGACGCCGAGCCTCGCCACCAGCAACCCGATGACCGTGCCGACCACCGCGCCGGTGAGCAGGCAGGCGATGATCGCCGCCCACCAGGGCCAGCCGTGCCGGGTCGCGGCGACGCCCATGTACGCGGCCGCGACGCCGGCGGTCCAGCCCGCGGACAGGTCGATCTCGCCCAGCAGCAGAACGAAGATCACGCCCATCGCGATGACGATCACGGCGGACGCCTGGTTGACCAGGTTGGCGATGTTGAAAGCGTTGGTGAACGTGTGCGGCCGCAGGATCGAGAACACGATAGCGAGTGCGACGAGGCCGAGGACGGCCGGCAGCGAGCCGACGTCACCGCCACGGACCCGGGCAATGTAGTCGTTGACCGCGGTGCCGAACTCGCGCGGCTGCGGGGTCGGGACGGGCGGGGTCTCGTCCTCGGTGGTCGCCGGGGTGGTCGCGGTGGTCATGGCGTGTCCTCCCGGGAAGAGGTGAAGCTCGAGGTCGGCGCGGCGGCGTGGCTGTCGGCGACCGCCGGCGCGGTGCCGTTGGTGTCCGCGGCGGACTCCGCCGGCATTCCGATCGAGCCCGACCGGCTGGTCGTGATCAGCTCGACGACCTGGTTGGAGGTGACGTCCTTGGCCCCCACCTGGGCCACCAGCCGGCCGAGGTACATCACGGAGATGGTGTCCGCGACCTCGAACACGTCGTTGAGATTGTGGCTGATGAGCACGACCGCGAGGCCGCGGTCGGCCAGCCGGCGGACCAGCTTGAGCACCTGCTCGGTCTGCGCGACGCCGAGGGCGGCGGTCGGCTCGTCGAGGACGACGACCTTGGAGTTCCAGAGCACCGACCGGGCGATGGCCACGGTCTGGCGCTGGCCGCCGGAGAGGCTGGCGACCTGCTGCCGGATGCTGCGGACCGTACGGACGGAGAGGCCGGCGAGCGTCTCGGTCGCCCGGCGCTCCATCGTGGCCTCGTCCAGGATCCCGCCCTTGGTCAGCTCGCGGCCGAGGAACAGGTTGTTGACGATGTCGAGGTTGTCGCAGAGCGCGAGGTCCTGGTAGACGACCTCGATGCCCAGCGCGCTGGCGTCCTTCGGGCTGTGTACGGCGACCGGCTGGCCGTCGAAGAGATACTCGCCGCTGTCGAACGTCTGGCTGCCCGCGATGCCCTTGATCAGGGTCGACTTGCCGGCACCGTTGTCCCCGACCAGCGCGGCGACCTGACCCAGGTAGGCGTCGAAGTCGACGTCCTGCAGGACGTGCACCGCCCCGAAGCTCTTGTTCACGTTGCGCAGCGACAGGATGGGCGCCGTTCCGTCCAGCTGCGGCGCGGTCGCGGTCGCGCTCGGCATCGTCATGCTGACCTCGTCTTCCCCCATAGCGGCGGAGCTAGCTGTACGGGTTTACCGAGCGCGGGGGCCCGGTCCGCGGATCGCGGACCGGGCCCCCGCCTCAGGTCAGGAGACTCCGGCGGACTTGCACGCCGCGGCGTACGCGGCGGTGCAGACGTCGGAAGCCTTCTGGAAGCCGTCGCTGATGACGGTCTTGACGGTGTCCTTGGTGATCGAGACCGGGGTCTCGAGCGCGGACGGGACATCCTTGTTGAGCACGGTGTCCTTCACGGTCCCGGTCGCGATCTTCGACGCGTCCTGGCCCTTGATCAGCGCGATCGCCAGCTGGGAGGCGGCGTCCGCCTCCTTCTTGACCGCCTTGTACACGGTCATGCACTGCTGGCCGGCCAGGATGGCCTGCAGGCCCGCCACGCTGGCGTCCTGGCCGGTGATCGGCACCTTGCCGGCGAGGTTGTTGGCCTTGAGCCGGGCGATGATGCCGCCGGCCATCGTGTCGTTGGCGGACACGATGCCGTCGATCTTGCCGCCGTTCTGGGTGTAGAGCTGCTCGAAGGCGGTGCCCGCCTTGGTCGCGTCCCAGTTGCCGGTCTGGTCACCGACGAGCTTGTACTTGCCGGAGTCGATCGCCGGCTTCAGCGCCTCGGCATAGCCCTGCTTGAACAGCGCCGCGTTGTTGTCGGTCGGGTCGCCGTTGATGTAGATGATGTTCGCGCTGGTCTTGCCGTCGGCGGTGAGGCACTGCTGCAGCCCCTGGCCCATCAGCTCGCCGACCTTCACGTTGTCGAACGACACGTAGTAGGTCGCGCCGCCGCCCAGCGTCAGGCGGTCGTAGTCGATGGTCTTGACGCCGGCGGTCTGCGCCTTCTTCAGGCACGCGCTGCCGGAGTCGCTGTCGAGGTTCACGATCAGCAGCACGTTCACGCCGGAGTTGATCATTCCGTCGCAGATCGTGCCGAACTTCGACTTGTCGCCGTTGGCGTTCTGGATGTCGGACTGCAGACCGGCGGCGTCGAAAGCGGCCTTGAGCAGCGGCCGGTCGTTCGACTCCCACCGGGGCGAGGTCGAGGCGTCCGGAAGGATGACGCCGACCTTGCCGCTGGAGGCGCTCCCGCTGCTCCCGCCGCTACCGGCGTTCGAGCTGCTGTCGTCGCCACAGGCGGCCAACATGAGGGCCGAGGCGGCGAGGGCCGCCACGGCCATGGTGTGACGCTTGCGCATTGGATCCGGGTCCTTTCCTGGCTCCTGGTCGTCGTGCACCCCGCAGGGCCCTGGACCGGCGCCGGTCTGGTGCCGGACCGCGGGTGGGAGGGTGCACTACTCCACCGCGCCTGCCTCTAATTGTTGTGGGCGACAACATATGCACGGGGTCCGGGGCGCGGCAAGCGTGACGGCCGGGTTAACTCCCGTGGTGCCGTAACGATCGAGTAACAGCGAGCTATGCGCCGAACCGGTACGGGTACCCCGTCGCAGCCCTGCCGCAGCTCGGACCTCCGTCGGGAGCTGGCAATACCCGGCGCGGTGCCTCCCGGTAGCCGGAATCGGTTACGGGACAGGCGTTTCCCGGCGAACCGGGTGAGCGGGCGGACCGGGGGAGCATCTACCCGACGGCGGCCGGGCGGGCCGGTCCGGCCGGGGCCCGCGAGGGCACCGCGGTCCCCGCCGTACGGGGGAACGCGCGCGTCCGCGCCGGGCCCGACATCAGGTGCGTGTCGACCGTGTTCAGCCCGATGAACAGGGCCCGGGCGATCTCGGCGTCGGACTCGCCCTCGGCCAGCCCGGCCGGCACGTCCTGCTCCCGGGCCGTCAGCGGGGACGGCGCCGGCCGCACCCGCTGGGTCACCGCGGACAGGAAGCAGTCCTTCCACCGGGACTGGTGGAGCGCCGAGAGGGATGAAGCCGCCCAGGGCCAGCGCCTCCACGGCCGCGACCACCGCGGCACCGGGCGCGTCCTGTTCGACCAGTCCGACCCCGGCCAGCCGGAGCAACCCCGGCAGGTCCTCCTGCGACGCGCTCGGCGAGCGGACCAGCAGCGACCCGGGCGGGGCGCAGCCGGCCCGCGTACGCCGAGAGCACCGCCGCCCGGTCGGCCGCCGAGGTCCCGTCCACCAGGACGAGCTCCGAGATCGAGGGACCGGCCGGTGCCGACGTCCGCCGCGGCCACCGGGACGACCGCGAGCTGCGGGGCCGGCGCGAGCAGCCGGCGTACCCGGGGAGACCGCATCGGGACCCGCGGGAATCACTCCGACGAGAATCACGGAACACGCTGCCGGTATCGGTACGCCGATTCGGGGCGGAGAGCGGGAATTGCCGACCAGGTCCGAGCATCACGTGAGGGAAACGTTCTGGGAAGACCGGCCAATACTGGTAAATCGGCCTCTTGGTCGATCGGCCAAGAGTTATTCGACCAATGGCCGAATGATTGTCGCCTCCTCCGGCTGCCGCAGGCTGCCGCAGGCGTCGCGCGGGCCGAGACGGAGGCGATCGGCGGCCGGACCGGTGGCCCGGACCCAGGCGTCCCGCCGTCCGCGACTATTCGCGAGAATTCTCGGCGCACCACGCATTTCCCGAATACCCGAGGCGTGTCGCCGAGAATTCGCGGCGAAATCACCCCGCCGCGGATCAGCGTGTTCCGGCGCCGCCGTGCGTCCGGACGCGGTGCCGGCGACGGTCAGGCGCCCGATCCGACCGGTCGCCGGTGTCACTGGAGGGCGTCCATCGAGCAGCCTGTTCCCCTGTGGGGTGTCGGGCCGGCGTGTTCGGGCTCCGTCCGGGTCGATGGGCACCCGGGCCCGGAGCCGGGTCCGGCACCGGGCCGCCTGTCCCGATCCGATCGGCGTACGGAACACGGTCGCCGTCTGCTGTCCGGGCTAGTTCGACCGGCGATCCTGGTCAAGGTCCGGTCCGACATCTCCCCCGCCAAGGTTGCCGCTGAGCTACGACGAGGTCCCCACCGCGCCGGAGACCCTGCTGCCGGCCGAGTTCCAGGCACTCCTCACCGATGAGGGCTGGCCGAGGAGGACATCACCCCGGTTCGGCAGCCGGCCGAGCGCTGGGCCACCCGCGGTGTCACCCTCCGTACGGTCGGGAAGGTCGGGATGGCCTGCGCCGAGGCCGCGATCATGATGACCCGGGTGCTGGCCCGCCGGTCGGACCTGCATGCCGGCGCCGACCTGGCCGTGATGGTGTCCTTCGGCCGGGGCGTGATGACCTCCCAGCAGGCGATGACCGCGCTGTTCGCCCGGCACGCCCGCGGCATGCTCAGCCGGCGCCGGTCCCGCCCGGCCGGTTGACGCGGGTGCTCGGCGCGTCCAACCGCACCGCGCTGGTGGCCCGGGCGTACCAGCGGGGGTCCGTTGCTGCTCACCGGCTGAGGCCGGATCAGGCAGACTGGTCCCGTGCGAGTGCTGGTCGTGGAGGACGAGGCGCCGCTGGCCGATGCGGTGGCGCGCGGCCTGCGGCGTGAGGGCATGGCGGTCGACGTCGCGTACGACGGGGTGGACGGGCACGAGAAGGCCACCATCACCCGGTACGACGTGGTGGTCCTGGACCGGGACCTGCCCGGCATGTCCGGGGACGAGCTCTGCCGGCTGCTCGCGGCCGAGGGCGCGCTGACCCGCGTGCTCATGCTCACGGCCAGCGGCACCGTCGCCGACCGGGTCGAGGGGCTGTCCCTGGGCGCGGACGACTACCTGGCCAAGCCGTTCGCGTTCGCGGAGCTGGCGGCGCGGGTGCGGGCGCTGGGCCGGCGGTCCACCCCGCCGGCGCCGCCGGTGCTGGTCGCCGGCGACGTGATGCTGGACGCGTCCCGCCGGACCGTGGCCCGGGCCGGTCGCCCGGTCGAGCTGACCCGCAAGGAGTTCGGCGTGCTGGAGGTGCTGCTGGCCGCCCGCGGCGCCGTGGTCTCCAGCGAGGAGCTGCTCGACCGGGTCTGGGACGAGAACGCCGACCCGTTCACCACCACCGTGCGGGTCACGGTCATGACGCTGCGCCGCAAGCTCGGCGAGCCGGGCCTGGTCGAGACCGTCGTCGGCGCGGGCTACCGGGTGCCGGCCGCGGCCGGCGACGCGGCGGCGGCGGCGGGATAAGGCGGTGGCCCGCCGGCCGGTGCTCACGCTGCGGCTGCGGCTCACGCTGCTCTACGGCGGGCTGCTCGCGGTCGTGGCCGCGACCCTGCTCGGGGTCGCGCTGATCGTGCTGGACCGGGCGTTGCGGACGCTGCCCCGGTTCGCGCCCGGGCTGCGGCTGGAGTTCGGGGACGGGTCGACGCTGACCTCCGACCAGTTCGCGCAGGTGGTCCGGGACTCCGCCCGCGGCGAGCTGCTGCGCTCGGCCGGGCTGGTCTTCGCCGTGGTCGCCGTCGTCGGCGTCGCGGCGGCGTACGTGCTGGCCGGGCGGGCACTGCAGCCGGTCAGCCGGGTCACCTCGACCGCGCGGCGGCTGTCGGAGGAGACGCTGGACGAACGGATCGCCCTGGACGGGCCGCCGGACGAGCTCAAGGAGCTGGCCGACACGTTCGACGCGATGCTGGGCCGGCTGGACGCGGCGTTCGACAGCCAGCGCCGGTTCGTCGCCAACGCCTCGCACGAGCTGCGGACGCCGCTGTCGGTGATCCGGACCGAGGTGGACGTGACGCTCGGCGACCCGGGCGCCTCGATGGCCGAGCTGCGCACGATGGGGGAGGTCGTCCGGGAGGCGAGCATCCGGGCCGACCGGCTGGTCGACGCGCTGCTCGTGCTGGCCCGCAGCGACGGGCAGACCCGCAGCGGGCTGGCCCTGCGGGAGCAGGTCGACCTGGCCGCGCTGGTCCCGGGCGCGGTCGCCGCGGTCGCGGCCGAGGCGTCCGCGCGCGGGCTGGCGATGTCGACCGAGACCCGGCCGGCGCTGGTGGAGGGCGACCCGCAGCTGCTGGAGCGGCTGGTCGGCAACCTGGTCGAGAACGCGGTCCGGCACAACGTCGACGGCGGCTGGGTGACGGTCCGGACCGGCACCGAGCCGGGTGCGTTCCTGTCCGTGCTGAACACCGGTCCGGCGGTGCCGGCCGGCGAGGTCGAGGAGCTGTTCCAGCCCTTCCGCCGGGGCGGTACGGCCCGGACCGGGTCGGCCGGCGGGGCCGGGCTGGGACTGTCGATCGTGCGGGCGGTCGCGGCCGCGCACGGCGGGGCGGTGTCGGCGGCGCCCCGCGCCGAGGGCGGGCTCGAGGTCACCGTCCGCCTCCCGGCCTCGGCCACGATCCCCGTCCCGGCCTGACGGGCCGGCCCGTCCTGCGGCGGACGGGGACGGCGGGTCCTGCGGCGGATGGGGACGGCCCGTCCTGGGCCGGACGGGACGGCGATCCTGGGCCGGACGGGGTGAATGCGGCACACCTGACCGGGGCGATGCCGGAAGCCTGGAACAATGGCCGCCGTGTCCGCGCCGCCCTCGTCCGGAGACGCGCCTCCCGCGCCCGGGGCCAGGCCGTCCGGGTCCGGGAGGTCCGGGTCCGGGAGGTCCGGGTCCGGCCGCCGGCCGCCGCGCCGGGGCAACCGGCTGCTGGCGCTGGTGCGCAAGCCGGTGACCGCGATCGCCCTGCTCGGCGTCGCGGTCGTGGTCGGCGTGGTCCAGGGCCAGCCGCCGCCGGCGGCCCGGGACAGCGGCCGGTCCGTGCCGGCCGAGCGGTCGTACACGGCTTCGGTGGGGACGCTGCTCACGGTCGTCGACGGCGACGTGATCCGGTTCGACACGTTCACCAAGCAGGGCACGCCCGTCCGGCTGCCGCGCGGGGTGAGCGCGCTGCGGGCCTGGAGCCAGCACGACCGCACGGTCGTGCTGGGCCGGATCGGCAACGGCCGGACCGTCGCGTACGTGATCACCGGCCGGACGGCGGTCTACCTCGGCGCGGCCGAGGTGGCGGTGCCGAGCGCGGACCGCACCGCGGTCTGGGTGGTCTCGCACGGCGTCGCGATCCGGATACCGCTGGCCGGCGGCACGCACCGCAGGGTGCCGCTGCCGCCGCACTCCCGGCTGGTCGCCGACACCCCGTCCGGGCTGATCGTGTCGACCGGGACGGTGCCGGACCCGCCGCTGGCGCCGGGCCGGGTGGCGACCCCGACCCCGACCCCGACCGTCACCGCGACCACCCCGGCGCCGACCGGCTCGGTGCCGGCCTCCGCCGGCGGCACCCCGACGGCGACCAGCACGATCACCCCGGTGGCCACGCCGACCACCCCGCCGTACACGACCGCCTCGCCGGTGCCGTCGACCGGGCCGGACGGGGTGCCGCTGACCACGCTGGTGGTCGGCATGACCGGCCGGGTCCGCTACCTGGCCGGCGCCGAGGCGCTGGCCGCGGTCGGCGACATCGTGCTGCTGCGCGACGACGAGCGCCGGCTCGGGATCATCTCGCCCCGCCCGGGCGTCCGGGAGCCGCGGCTGCTGCCGAGCCTGGCCGCGATCCAGGTGATCGGCCCGGGCACGCTGGACGCCGACGGCGGCGAGTTCGCCGTGCTGGGGCGGACCAACGACTACTCCTGGCTCATGGTCGGCTCGACCGCGGCCACGACCAACGGCGAGATCAACGTCGTCGCGCTGGACGGCGGGGCGCCGGTGCCGGGCGCGGCGGCGCCGGCGTTCACCGCGTCCGGGCGGGTGCTCACCGTCCGCCCGGACGGGCGGATCGTCTACTACGCGCCGGGGGAGCCGGACGGGTTCACGATCGGCGACGAGCTCCCACCCGTCATCGACGTCGCCCAGGCCTGAGGCTCAGGCGCCGACCGAGGCCACGCCCGGCGGCAGGAACCGCTGCCCCGTCACCTTCTCCGACACCCCGGTCCGGTCCAGGTACGGCGTGATCCCGCCGAGGTGGAACGGCCACCCCGCGCCGAGCAGCATGCAGAGATCCAGGTCCTGTGCCTGCGCGACCACGCCCTCGGCCAGCATCAGCCGCGCCTCCTGGGCCAGCGCCGCCAGCGCCCGGTCCCGGACCTGCTCCTCGCTCGACGGCGTGTCGCCCAGCACGAACAGGTCGGCCACCTCCGGATCGACCGACGAGCCGTCCGGCCCCCGGGCCAGCACCCCGGGCTTGCCCGCGGCGACCAGCCGGCCGAGGTTCTCGCTCACCCCGAACCGGTCCGGGTACGCCGCGTGCAGCGTCTCCCCGACATGCAGCGCGACCGCCGGCCCGACCAGCGCGAGCAGCGCGAACGGCGACATCGGCAGCCCCAGCGGGGCCAGCGCCGCGTCCGCGACCTCGATCGGCGTGCCCTCGTCGACGGCCGCGGTGACCTCGCCCAGGAACCGGGTCAGCAGCCGGTTCACCACGAACGCCGGCGCGTCCTGCACCAGCACGCAGGACTTCTTCAGCTGCTTGCCGACCGCGAAGGCGGTGGCCAGCGTGGCGTCGTCGGTCTTCCCGGCCCGGACGACCTCCAGCAGCGGCAGCACCGCGACCGGGTTGAAGAAGTGGAACCCGACCACCCGCTCCGGGCGAGCCAGCTGCGACGCCATCTCCGTGATCGACAGCGACGACGTGTTGGTGGCCAGGATGCAGGTGTCGGACACCGCCGCCTCGACCTCGGCCAGCACCTGCTGCTTGACCTTCAGCTCCTCGAACACTGCCTCGATGACGAAGTCGGCGTCCGCGAACGCGTCCTTGGTCAGCGAACCGGTGACCAGCGCGGTCAG